>CAMVPZ010000017.1 GCA_947169505.1 uncultured Pseudomonadota bacterium | reverse complement strand
CAGGCCGGACGGCGTCTATGTGGGCGGCACGCTGGGCCGGGCGGGGCACTCCTCAGAGATCGTCCGCCGCCTGACCACAGGCCGCCTGATCGCCTTGGACCGCGACGAAACGGCGCTTGCCGCCGCGCGGGAGCGACTTGCGGATTATATGGACCGCGTGACGCTGGTGCACAGCAATTTCAGCAGCCTCGGCATTTCAACAATTGTTTTATTTTTAACAATTAAATTTTTGGCATCTTTGTACGCAATATCCAACCAATTGCGAATTTCAGCATCCACAACCTCTGCTGTTTTTTCAGAAGCATTTTCCAACGCAATCTTTTGACCAAACGTATTTGCTTGATTAATCGCAACCAAACCGATTTTATCAGACAATCCCGCCATAGTAATAGAACGACGTGCAATACGTGTTGCCATTTCTATATCACTTGATGCGCCTGTTGTTATTTTGTTTTTACCAAAGAATATTTCTTCAGCAGCACGTCCAGCCAAATCAATAGAAAGATTTGCACGCACTTCTTCCAAAGTCATTGAAACTTTGTTATCCACAGGCAAATGTTGCACCATGCCCAATGCCTGACCACGTGGTATAATCGTCGCTTTGTGAATTGGATCGGTAATATCACTGTAATGCATACTGACGAAAGCATGTCCCGCTTCATGATACGCAGTTAATTTAGTATCTTCGGGTCTTATTTTACGATTTTTCTTTGGCCCCATCAAAATTTTATCCCGTGCCTCTTCTATATCGTTTTGTTCAACAGATTTGTGGTTTACACGCACAGCATGCAATGCCGCTTCGTTCAACAAATTTTCCAAATCTGCACCAGAAAATCCAGTTGTTCCACGTGCAGCATCCATCAAAGATACTTTATCATCCAATTTAAATTTTTTAGCATGCAATTCCAAAATATCACGACGACCTTCAAGATTTGGCAAATCTATATTTATTTGTCTATCAAAACGTCCCGGACGCAAAAGTGCCGCATCCAACATATCAGGACGATTCGTAGCAGCAATCACAATAATCCCCGTATCATTTGCAAAACCATCCATTTCTATCAACAATTGATTTAACGTTTGTTCACGATCATTATCATTAAAAGAATGTTTGCTACGGCTTTGACCAATGGCATCAATTTCATCAATAAATAAAATACAAGGTGCGTTTCGTTTAGCCAATTCAAAAATTTCTTTTATTTTTGCAACACCCAAGCCAACGATAATGCCTGAAAAATCACTGCCCGACGTTGCAAAAAATGGAACATTTGCTTCACCAGCGACCGCACGAGCCAACAAAGTTTTTCCGGTTCCCGGTTCCCCAGACAATAAAATTCCACGTGGCACACGTGCCCCCAAAGATTTGAATTTATCTTTGTGTTTCAAAAATTCAACAACTTCCATCAACTCTTGTTTTTCTTCATCAATCCCGGCCACATCTTTGAATGTAGTCTTGGTTTTCCCAGTTGTTATTTTGGTTGGATTTTGCCCAATTAAACTGCGTGTGATTCCGCCGCCGCCACTGCCACCACGCAATAAACGTATTAACCAGAAAAGGAATAAAACACTGACCGCTATGGGTAAACCTTTGCCCATTGTATCCCACACAGAATCAGATTTATTAATTGAAACGGATGCACCATTTTTTGCAATTTTTTCCAATAATTCAGGATTATAAACAATTGTCGCACGATACGGTGTACCATCTTTCAAAACACCTGTTGCAATGTCATCTTTGCCAATTTCCATTGTTTTGATATCATCAGCACGACGCAAAACATCCGAAAAAGACATTTCCAACGGCGCTTTGACATTACCATCTGCAACAACCACACCATTATCCGTCATCAAAGTGTTTTTTAATGGTTTATTACCTATCGCCCCAGAAACAATTATACGAGCAATCAAAGCAATAAATAAAATTGCAAATATTATTAAATAAAATTTTGAAGTATCTTTTTTATTAAATGATTTTTTTTCGATTTTCATGTCTTTTCCTAAAACTTGTTCTTTTTCCTTCTGGGACAACCAAAATTCTGTCATTTAACCTGCGAATTGTGCAGTGCCCCAACGTGAATTTACAGTCAGTCTGTAATTTAGATAGTGCATTCTGCAAAGAATTCAAGCGTACAGGGTACCCATTCCCCCCTATTCTTTGAATCAGCGTCCCGATAAACTTTAATCTAATTTCTTCTGCTTCGTCAAATAAAAAAGACACAGAAAACATTGCACCCCATTTTCTTATTACCATTTCAATACGATTTTCAATATATTTATCCATCCATTCACGTGTTCGTGATAAATTTTGAATAGCCAATAAAATTCGTGAATCACTGATATCCAATTTGTCATTTAATAAATGACGATTTTTGCGAATTTTTACACGTTTATAATGTTCATCACTGTTCATGGAATCAATAAAATATTTGATATTATGATTATCACAATAATCTTTCAATTCTTGACGAGATACTTCCAACAGCGGACGCAATATTGTAATTCCATCCCTTTGCGATTCTGGCAACATAGCAGACAAACCGTACAAACCACTGCCCCGTGATAAATTCATCAAAAAAGTTTCAATTTGATCATCACTTTGATGTGCAGTTAACAAATATTTAATCCCATTTTCATGGCAAAAATCAGTCATCATTTTGTATCGTGCTTCACGTGCAGCGGCTTCCAATCCATTTTCAGGTTTTTCCCCATCCCAATAAAAAATCTTACATGGAATGCCCATTTTCGCACAAACATCAACCACATAATCTGTTTCAATATCGGCTTCTGCCCGTAATCTGTGATTCACATGCATACAAACCACATCTGCGCCAATTTCATGCAACCAATATAATAAACACATGGAATCAATACCACCACTGACCCCAACGGCCATTTTGGCGCCATCATATTTACGAATAAAATCAATAAACTTTTTGTTCATAACAGACTTATTTTATGGTATAATTTTGAAAAATAAAGGAAAAATACGATGAACAGAAAAATAAAATCTGTGGCTGTGTATTGTGGCCACCAATTTGGAACGAACCCTGAATATGCAAAAGACGCCAAAAAAATCGGTGAATTATTGGCACGAAATAAAATCGCTTTGGTATTTGGCGGTGGGAATGTCGGCTTAATGGGAACTGTTGCCAGCGCTGCGCTTGACAATGGTGGTCAGGTAATAGGTATATCAACAAAACACGTTGTATCTCTGCAAGAACCAGCGCACGAAGACATAGAATTAAAAATTGTAGATGGTCTTTCAACCCGCAAAGAAGAAATGTTTGAATTATCTGATGCTTTTGTCATTTTACCGGGCGGAATTGGCACATTGGATGAAATGACAGATATCATGACCAAACAACAGGTTGGCGAATCTCATAAACCAATTTACATGATGAACACCGCAAAATATTGGGAAATTTTTGGTCAGGTTTTAACCCATATGCAAAGTGAAGGCTTTATGAAAAGTATGGACGATTATAATTTGCACGTGGTAAATACCCCCGAAGAATTGATAAAGAAATTAATCGACGGAAATGATTTTATCACGGCTGGTTAAACCTTTTAATATCTTTATTCTGGATTTTGGAACATCCATATATTCGGCCAATAATTTCACAACTGCATCGTTTGCACGTCCGTTTTCTGGTGCAGTTGTGGTATAAACACGCAAAACACCATCCGCATCAACAACTTTGTTTTGTTTTGCATGTGGCGTCACACGAATATTAAAAGTCTTCGACAAATCTTTCATCGCTCATTATATGAATATGGAAATGCATCACAGATTGCCCCGCCCCACGACCTGTATTCGCAATCGTACGGAAATTATCCCGCAATCCCAATTTTTCAACAGTATTACGAACACCATTCCAAAACGCAATTTGAAAATCAATCGGCGCATTTTGTGTAAAATCGAAAATATCAGTATATTCACCACGTGGAATCACCAACACATGCACCCGTGCCCGTGGCGCAACATCATAAAAAGCCAAAACATTATCATCGCTGTAAACGGTTTTATTTGGAATTTCCCCACGTAAAATTTTTGCAAAAACATTATTTTTATCGTACATATATGCCACCTTTGATTGTATAAAAGGATAATACACCTTTTATATTAATAAAATCAAGCCCCTTGAAATACTATTTTTTTGTACTATATTTCGGTCATAGCAAAACAGCAAAGGAGTTGTTTATGTTTAAACCATTACATAATTATATTTTATTGGAAAGAATCGAAGAAGAAAATAAAACTGCTGGTGGAATTATTATCCCAGACAATGCAAAAGAAAAACCTTCCCGTGGTCGTGTAATTGCAACGGGTGATGGAATTTTTGAAAACGGACAAAAAATACCTGTATCTGTAAAATCTGGCGATGTCGTATTGTTTGCTAAATGGGCGGCATCAGCAAACGAAGTTAAAATCGATGGACACGATTATATTTTAATCAAAGAAAACGATATTTTGGGTATTTTACAATAAATAATTAAGAAAGGAATAAATTATGGCAAAAGATATTGTATTTAATACAGATAAATTGGCATCTGGTGTTGATAAATTGGCAAATGCTGTAAAAATTACTATGGGGCCAAAGGGGCGCACAGTTGTTATTGAACGTGCATACGGCGCACCAATCGCAACCAAAGACGGTGTGACTGTGGCCAAAGAAGTTTCTTTAAAAGACCCGGCTGAAAACATCGGTGCAAAAATGATTCAAGAAGTTGCAAAACGTGCTGGCGACAGTGCTGGTGACGGAACAACAACGGCTACGGTTTTGGCACAACACCTTTTCAAAGAAGGTCGTCGTATGATCGCCGCCGGAATGAATCCTATGGATGTTAAACGTGGCATAGATATTGCGGTTGAAGAAGTTGTTGCCGACATTGAAAAACACGCAAGACCGGTTAAAAATTCGGCTGAAATCGCCCAAGTTGCAACAATTTCTGCGAACAATGATGCCGATATCGGTCAAAAAATCGCAGATGCGATGGAAAAAGTCGGCAAAGAAGGTGTTATAACCGTCCAAGAAGCCAAAGGTTTGAATACTGAAATTGATGTTGTCGAAGGTATGCAATTTGACCAAGGTTTTATGTCGCCCTATTTCGTAACCAACAGCGAAAAAATGTTGGCAGAATTAGAAAACGCACAAATCTTGGTTTCCGAAAAGAAAATTACGGGACTTCAGGCATTATTGCCAATATTGGAACCAATCGCTCAACAGGGGCGTCCATTATTGATTATCGCTGAAGATATTGAAAGCGAAGCATTGGCTACATTGGTTCTTAACCGTTTGCGTGGCGGATTAAAAGTTTGTGCTGTTAAGGCACCTGGCTTTGGTGACCGCCGCAAAGAAATGTTAAAAGATATCGCAATCGTGACGGACGCAACAGTTGTATCTGATGATATGGGTATGACTTTTGAAAACGTGACACCTGCGGTATTGGGATCTGCAAAACGTGTTGTTGTTTCCAAAGACAAAACATTATTGGTAAATGGCAATGGCGATAAAGATTCTATTAAGGCACGTGCTGATGAAATTCGTCAAAACATTTCCACATCAACCAGTGATTATGATCGTGAAAAATTACAAGAACGCCTTGCTAAATTGGTTGGCGGTGTTGCTGTAATTCACGTAGGCGGAATGACCGAAGTCGAAGTCAAAGAAAAGAAAGATCGTGTTGATGACGCTTTGTCTGCTACACGTGCTGCCGTCGAAGAAGGTATTGTTGCCGGCGGTGGTGTGGCATTAATTCGTGCAGTTGAAGCATTAAAAGATTTACACGGGACAAATCCAGATCAAAACGTAGGTATCGATATTGTTCGTCGTGCAATTGTTGCACCATGTATGCAAATCGCAGAAAATGCGGGTGTATCTGGCGAAATAGTCGTTGGCAAAATATTGGAATCCAAAGATTATAATTTTGGATACAATGCGCAAACTGGCGAATATGTAGATATGATGAAATCTGGTATTATTGACCCGGCCAAAGTAGTAAAAACTGCGATTATGGCTGCCGCTTCAACAACCGGTGTGTTATTAACAACCGGTGCGGTAATGGCTGAAATCCCTGAAGAAAAAACATGCTGTGGCGGACAAAATACACCTTCAATGCCCGGTATGATGTAAAAAAAACAACAAACAAAAAATCCCGCACAATGCGGGATTTTTTATCTGCAATTGTCCAAAGTATTTAATAATTCTAACCTGCGTTGTTTTAATAAACTTTTTTGTTTTTCATTTAACGAAATCAATCGTTCCCCATTGGGCAACAAAATCGCAACACCATCTATTTTGTTATCTTTGCCAACATAAACAAATTTAGGTTGATATTTATATGTAATCAACAAGGTTTCATCTGTTTTAAAATTCAACTTTGCATGTAATTCATCACACCATTCAAATACAGGTATAACCCCGTTAACTGTCTTTGGTAATTTTTTCGTCATGTACGTTCCACCACCAGAATGTTTATATTTACAATGTTGATAAAAAGTAATTGCAGAATTCAAAGGAAACAATTCCATATTTGTTGGTTTTATTATACTTACTGCATTTTCAGTTGTTTTTAATAAATTTGTCCCTATACCCAAACCATGATATTTTGGATTCACGTACAAAGCATCCAAATACATGTTTTCACTTGAAAAATAACTATACGTAAAACCGATGATTTCTGCGTTGTAAAAAGCAGCAAATATACATCTGTATTTTTGATTTTCTGCTTTAGCATAATATCTTTTGATACTTTCTTTATATACATCGTTATGATTATTGCCACGATTTTCTTCACAAAGTAATTCAACACGTACCAAATCTTCATAGATTTGATCATCTGGATTAAAAATGGGTTTTATTTTATAATCAATATCGTGCATATTAAGCCTTTGTGTTAATCAAAATTAGTTTACACAAAATAATATTATTGTCAATTTTATATTTCAAAATTTGCAAAAGATTAAAAACCTTGTTAAAATTGTTATCAAAAGGTCAAACATGTCAAAAGGTATACGAAAAATTTGGAAAAAATTTTGGACACCGATTTTACACAATTCCATTGTGCAATGGATTGTTGTAGGTATGTTGGCAGGATTGACTTGGTTTATATTTTTAACATCACGTCATAAATTTACGAACACAGAATCATTAAAACAATACCGCAACAAACCGGTGGTTTTTGTATTCTTCCATGGCAGATGCGCTATGTTATCACCGGTTATAAAATCTGCACATGTAAAATCTTATTGTGTTGCATCACGTCACAAAGACGGTCGTATGATGGCACGCCTGCAAAGATTGTTTGGTTTGCGTGCGATTTATGGTTCTACAACAGATGGAGCGGTTGCTGTTATGCGTGAAGGTGTAAAAGTTATACGCAACAAAAACGCTTCAATTTGTATTTCAGTTGATGGTCCATCTGGCCCGTCTATGCACGTCCAAGACGGGGCATTATATTTTGCACGTATGACGGGCGCACCAATTGTGCCATGTTGTTTTTCTGCTTCCCGCCCGATATATATGGACAGATGGGATAAATTCATGATTCCAAAATTTTTCGGTACAATTTCTGTAAACATAGGAAAACCAATATATATTGATTCATCTTTACGTGGTGAAGCATTTGAACAAAAGCGCCAAGAAATCGAAGAATTAATGGTTCAACAATTACGCACAATGGACAGTGAATTTAATTTACCAGATGTTCCGCGTGGAATTCATTCAACCGAATATAAAAAACATTCACGTCAAAAATAAATCAACACAAATAAAAACAAAGGTCGCAAAACGACCCTTGTTTTTTATTCAGTATTTCTGGAAGGAAGGAACCTTTAGAACCTGAATCTCTTGTTGGTACGACATACATATTGCATATATCAACCCTATACCAACACCATACAATCAAAAAAACAAAAATCAAGTTTTTATTTTAATACAACACATTTTTTCCATATAAAAAACCAGGACTGTAAAATACAGCCCTGATTTTACGTGTATATTCACACTAGAAATTATATCTAAATTTCAACATACCTGTTTGAGATGTATAATCATCACGGACATCAATATCATAATTGATTGATAAATCCATAGCATTATATTTCATACCCAAACCAATACCGAATTCACCACCAATACGAGATAATCTGTCCCCATTAATGGTATAAGCGTTAACACCCGGCATCATGACACTTGCAGATGATTTATCAGAAAGCAAATCATATTTAACTGCACAGCGCAATTCTGGACGGAACATCATGTTTCTGTTTGCCATAATGTTGAAACCATATTTTGTTCCCAACATAGCGGTCATATAATCAGTAGAATCAAATTTGTTCTTCACATCCAAAGAATTAGTATATGATTCACTGTTAACATGCATGTAACGCAATCCCAATTCAGGTGTGACACCACTTTCAAAATCATATCCTGTTGCAATTGCGACACCAAAAGAATCAATATCATAATCTGCAGTCACAGGTGTTCCCAATGCCGCACCTTTTTCGCTGTAATCAGACATAGTATAATTTGCAACAGCATTCATATACCATTCTGCTGGTTTATATTGCCCGTATACGAATACAGTATTGCTGTCGATTTCCGTATCACGTGCAGAACCATTAATATCAGAATGAGCATACGAATAACCTGCCCCAACGGTCCATACTTTGTTGATGGTGCCATCCAAACCGACAGCAACCCCACGAGTATAACCGTCAAACGAATTATTTTGTTTAGATTTATTAAACAAACCTTGTGCCCAAACACCACCAGATGTCAAATTCAAATCACCACCATTACGTCCAATTGTTGGCGCAGCCATACGAGCACTGGCCAAATTCGTGACAGCAGTTTGAACAGATGTTGCAACAGATTGTGTCACAGATTCTTTTTCTGGATGAATTGCTTTTGTTGCCTGTTCAACTTCATGTTTTGCTTCTGGTGTGGCTTCTGCCAATTTTTCTTGAATCAAAACACCCAAATCATTCAATTTTTCAGATGTAGATGTATTTAATCCCACAATAGCAGCAGCCGTATCTTTTTCAATTCCATTTGCTTCGGCAATATCTTCAACCGATTTGACAGAAGCGATCAAATCTTTATCATTATCTGCCCAAGTAATATCATACATGGAACTTGTCACATCAATGCCAGCCTTTCTAAAAGCGGTATTTCCAAATACATGGTAAGTACCTTCACCGGCAAACGACAATTTCAAAGTACCATTACCATCAAAAGTGCCTGCCGTGATTTGCGCATCACCATCACGCAAAGTCGCCAACATGGTTCCATCTAATGCAATAGCCCCCTGTTCAACCGATGCAGTACCAATATTCAATGTCGCACCCTGGGCAATCGCTAACGTTCCGTCACCAGTAATACCACCATCAATTGTGGTTGTTCCCGATGCAATATTCACCGTTCCAACATTGTGAATATCGTTTGCACCAGTGCTATCACTATTTCCTGTAAAGATTGTATCACCATTGAAAGTCATGGTGTCATTATTATAAACAGCGCCCCCAAAACCCTCAGCAATATTATTTTTGAACGTTGTTGTGCCATTGAACACAAAATCAGATGTGCCTGTTGTTCCAGATTTTTCCGCTACATAATTCCAAACAGCACCACCATTGGCTTTGGCCTTGTTATTAACAAATGTTGTTGTACCATTTATGGTTGCTTCAGAATTTTGTTTATTACCATCCACTGCTCTTGTAGCAATCGCACCACCATGCGCATAAGAAATGTTTGAATCAAACAAATTCGTACTACCTGAAGTACCTATAACCAACGTAGTAGTTCCTGTGTTTCCACGATTATGAACAGCACCACCACCACTTTTTTCTGTGCTAGAATTCTTGGTAACATTATCAACAAAAATATTATTTGCCCCCAATAAACTTAAATCTGCAAAATTCACAACAGCACCACCATAACCACCATCAGCCACATTTCTGTAAAAGGCGATTTTGTTGGCTGTCATAGTTGCAGTACCGCTACTGCTAAGTGCAGCACCAGAAGAAGATGTTTTATTGGAATCAAACAAAATTTCACCGGTTGTATCAATAGCAACAGTACCTGAGCTATCTAAACCACCACCTGTTGTACCGGTATTATTTGTAAATTTGAAATCTCCCCCAGTCACAGAAAGCAAACCCTTATGTTCCAGAGATCCATTATTCGTGTTTGTATTGCCATCAAACAACGCCCCTTTTTCGAAATAAATTTTGCTTGTTGCATTATTATCTCTCAATGTCCCGGTTCCAACGTTGTTTTTAAATGTGGCAAATTCTTTAAAAGTCAATTTACTATCCGTACCATCCATTGATATTGCAGATCCGTTGTTTGCAGAATTATCAGTAAAAACAGCAGTTTTTTCAAAAGCGACTTCTCCACCAATAATCGCTATACCACCACCCGTTGCTGCTGTATTCCCAGTAAATTCTGCAGTATCTTCAAACAACATTTTTCCGGAATTTGTAACAGCGCCACCTTTTGATCCAGATTCATTGTTCGTAAATACTGCTGATTTCTTAAAAACGATTGCGCCATTTTGATTATGAATAGCACCACCACCAACATAAACAGAATTTGATGTTCCTATCGCTTTATTTCCTTTAAATGTGACAGTATCATTGAACAAAATATCTGGTGATTCAATAGTACCCACACCATAATTAAACACAGCACCAGCACCATTTGAATCTGTATCAGTATTTCCTTCAAAAGTAGTTTGCCCATTAAAAACTATTTTTCCACCCGGTGTATAAGGATCCCACACAGCCGTATCTTTTGTTGACAACCATCCGTTACCGATGGCACCCCCCATACCACTGCTGGGGCCACTCAAAGAATTATTTTTGAAACTTGTTGTCCCATTAAATGTCAAAGTCACATCTTGAACATCTTCCATATAAAAAACACCGCCATTATTCGCAGTGCTTGATGCAATATCTTCTGCGACCAAATCGCTATAACTTGTATTTTCTGTGATTACGTGTCTTTCTGTGACAGTCTCTGCCATCACAGGCATAATTGCCAATGCTGGTAAAACAGACACACCTAATAATAAGCCATGGAAATATTTATTCATGATAGATTCTCCCCTTTTTATAAAATACTTTGCAACGTATTAATTGTACGATAAAAAAAACAAAAATGCAAGTTTTTATATTCAAAACATCATATTTAGGTTTTTGTTCTTAATCTTTCGAAAACAAAATTTTATTTATCACCAAAATACAATTTCGCATATTCAGCCATCACGTTTACCATCATTCCTTGATAACCAAATTTATCCCAATTATGTGAACAAGTTTCCAACCCAGGCACAAAATATTCAAACGACGTTTGTTCCCAATCAATAAAGAAAGTTATATCAAAAGTTTTTGTATCCAACATAAAATTTTGCCAAATATCTTGTTGAAACCATCCATATAAAAATCCAGGCTTTGCATTTGGCTCTGGCTTTAAATCACGAATTTCAACCGGATCAGCCATACCAACAACATACAAAAAATTTGCGATTTGTTTTGCGATATGTTGTTGATGCTGTCCAATAATTGATGGCTTTACATCTGTCAACAAAGTTCCATGTGCGAATTCATATTTACGTACATAAATGTTTTTATATGGAATGATTTTCATCAATGGAATTTTTATAGGCGAAATTCCATAAAGTGCATCAACGATTCGTTTTTCACGAATCGAAATATCTTTACCATCTGTCAAAAGCGGAAATTTAAACACATGTTTATTATTCAAAATTATCACAAAATTTTTACAGCCATAACCAACCAAAGTTTTTATTTTGCATTGTTTCATATTTTTTGCGAAATGACGGACGAAACGTATATACTCACGGGTTTGCGGAAAGCGAATTTTGGTACGCACCAAATCCCTTAATTTTTTTGACCAAATAAAACCGCATACTATATTAGATATAAAATGTCGCATAAATCATCCTTTGATATTGCTGAAAGTAATCTTAGGACAAAAAACACAACGATGCAAATTAAATAAAAACTACCGACTTCTTATTATAACATGATTATAATATTGTTCTTGGAAATTGGTCATTTCATCAATAGTTTTATCATCAATATTTTTTCCCTTTTCAACCACAATCAATTTATCATCGTCATCATTTGTTCGATGAATAATTGCGCAACAAAGACCTGTAAATTCATTCAAAGGAACCTTTGGCCCAATAACATAAGCATCTAATTCTTCACCATCACCAGATACAGTATTTGGAATAAATCCATAATTAATTGGATATACAAAACCATGTTTTGGATGTTTGCTGCCCATCGGCCTATCCATTTTCACAGTGACAATTTTATTCAAAAAATCTTTGGAATCAACTTTCGTTTTCATATTGTATCCCCCAATGAAAAAAAATCAAACATTTGCGCAAAAAGCACAATTCAATACAATTATATATTCGAAATTACATTATATTTATTGAATCGACATCAATTTTTGTTTTTTTAAACAAGCCTTTGTCTACTTCACCATAAATCTGAACCGATGTCTCTGGTGTGACCGTGACACCGTTCCAATCTTCATCATCTATTTCAACTGTGATTTCACCTGTTTCGTCCATAAAAGTATATTTTTCATGCCCCAAACTGTTAACTATTTTACCCTGCATAAAAACAGTAGTATCATCACGTAATTTTGATACATCCTGCACTGTCGTTATTTTTTGTTCCAACATATTCGGCCCAACAAAACCACCTTTTACACTTTGATCTGCACCAGCACCGACAA
>CAMVPZ010000016.1 GCA_947169505.1 uncultured Pseudomonadota bacterium | reverse complement strand
AATCTGTCAACCAAAATTTCCAAATGCAATTCACCAACACCTGCCAAAATTGTTGGACCAGATTCTTCATCCACAGAAACACGGAACGAAGGATCTTCTTTGGCCAACGCTTGCAATCCCAAAGACATTTTTTCAATATCCGCTTTGGTTTTTGGTTCAACCGCAATAGAAATAACCGGTTCTGGAACATGAATAGATTCCAAAATAATTGGATTTGCTTCGTCGCACAGTGTATCACCAGTGATTGTTTCTTTCATACCAACCAAAGTGATAATATCACCAGCCGAAGCTTCTTTGATTTCTTCACGTGCGTTTGCATGCATCAACAACATACGACCAACACGTTCACGTTTATCACGATTTGAATTATAGATATAAGAGCCAGATTGTAATTTACCCGAATAAATACGGATAAACATCAAATTTCCAACGAATGGGTCGTTGGCAACTTTGAACGCCAAAGCACTGAATGGTTCTTTGGCATCTGCATGACGCACCGCTTCTGTTTCACCATCCATCTTTGTACCTTTAATAGCAGGAATATCCAATGGTGATGGCAAATAATCAACAATCGCGTCTAACAATGGTTGAACACCTTTGTTTTTAAATGCAGTTCCGCACAATACAGGAACAAAATTTTGTGCAATTGTACCCTTACGTAATAACTTTTTAATTGTTGCAACATCTGGAACATTACCCTCCATATAAGATTCCATAACAGCATCATCCAAAGTCACAACTTCTTCAATCAATTTGTTGTGTAATTCTTCTGCTTTGTCTTTTAATTCAGCAGGAACTTCACCAATCTTTGGATGCGAGCCATTTTCATCTTCCCAAATAATACCTTTCATTTCAACGACATCAACAACACCCTTGAAATCTTGTTCTTCACCGATTGGGAAATTAACAACCAATGGATTAGCACCCAAACGTTCACGAATCATATCAACACAGCGGAAGAAATTTGCACCTGTTCTGTCCATTTTATTAATGAAGCAAATACGTGGAACATTATAACGATCCGCCTGACGCCAAACCGTTTCAGATTGTGGTTGCACACCAGACACAGATTCAAAAACTGCAACCGCCCCGTCCAAAACACGTAACGAGCGTTCCACTTCCATAGTAAAGTCCACGTGTCCCGGTGTATCAATCAAATTAATACGATGATCACGCCAAAAACAAGTTGTCGCAGCAGACGTAATTGTAATACCACGTTCTTGTTCTTGAACCATCCAGTCCATAGTTGCAGCACCATCGTGCACTTCACCAATTTTATATGTCTTACCAGTATAGAATAAAATACGTTCAGACGTAGTTGTTTTACCAGCGTCAATATGGGCCATAATCCCAATATTGCGGTACATATCCAAAGATGCGGTTTTTCCAACTGACATTTGTCTTTCCTTATTCCTTTATTATTATTACCAACGGAAGTGAGCAAACGCTTTGTTTGCATCCGCCATTCTGTGTGTATCCAATTTCTTTTTGAACGCACCACCTTGACCATTCAACGCATCACGCAATTCGCCAAACAATCTGTCGATCATAGAACGTTCACCACGTTTACGTGCAAACATAACCAACCAACGCAAAGCCAAAGTTTGTTGACGATCTTTGCGAACTTCGACCGGCACTTGATAAGTTGCACCACCAACACGACGACCACGAACTTCGACAGATGGTTTTAATGCATCGACTGCTTCCAAAAACAGCGACAATTCATCTTTGCCGTCTTTCACCAAAGATTTTAATTTTTCCATCGCACCATAAACAATGTTTTCAGCAACTTCTTTTTTGCCGTCCCACATAACAACATTAATACATTTTGCAACAACCAGATTATGATATTTTGAATCTGGCAAGATTTCACGTTTTGTTGCAGCTTTACGTCTTGACATATTTTTAATTCCTTTTTGTTACTTCACTTGGTTTCCCAAATTACTCACACCTGAATCCAGTGTGTATTATTTTTTACCTTTTGCGCCGTACAGAGAACGACCTTGTTTTCTGCTTTCGACACCTTTTGTATCAAGGACACCACGAATGATGTGATATTTCACACCAGGTAAATCCTTTACACGACCACCACGAATCATAACCACACTGTGTTCCTGAAGGTTATGACCTTCGCCAGGAATGTATGCAGTCACTTCGCGACCATTAGCCAATTTAACACGCGCAACTTTACGTTGAGCAGAGTTAGGTTTTTTAGGGGTTGTCGTATAAACACGTGTACAAACACCGCGTTTTTGAGGATTTTCCATCATATCAGGTGCCGTTGATTTAACCGCTACCTTTTTACGTGGTTTCCGAATCAGTTGATTTACTGTTGGCATTCAAAATCTCTTTGTTTTTATTCTCTTTTTTTAACCATACGAAACCCACAAGCAGACTTATTTCAACGCAATTTGCGTGATTATAAATCTGACAAAACATGCAGATTTCTGTGCTTCTTACTTTCCTTATTTACACGGAAAGCAAAGATATTATAACTTAGACTTGCAAATTGTCAAGAAAAATTCTGTGTTTTTTCTTTCAAAACCGCTGAAAATCTACATGTTCATAGACACATAAAATGACAAATAAAAAATTACGTCAAAACAACACAATAAATAAAAACTAACA
This sequence comes from uncultured Pseudomonadota bacterium, assembly GCA_947169505.1. Taxonomy (GTDB): domain Bacteria; phylum Pseudomonadota; class Alphaproteobacteria; order Rs-D84; family Rs-D84; genus Enterousia. The sequence goes on along the minus strand of CAMVPZ010000016.1, from coordinate 10,543 downwards.
ATCACAACATAGAATATTTTTTGATTTTATTTTTTGTTCATCAAGGCACAAAAAAAGCCCGACCAATCGGTCGGACCTTTTTATTTTTTCTGGTTGATTAGAAATCAATGCCAAATTTAGCACCAAAGCCTACACCGTCTTGGCCTTCCCAATTACCTTTGCCAACATGGTTGATTTCTTTTGTGACATATGCACCAATATATTTTGTTGCATCAATGTTCAAATTCAACCCTGCTGTCAAATCCCAAGAACCTGCGGCTTCTGGTTTGCCATAATGATCCAAGATTTTGTAATAATCGGCTGTGACAACACCACTCCAATAATCACTCATTCTCCAAAAACCACCGAAACCGATATTCAAGACGTGATTTGCCCACATATCATCATCATATGCCCAATTAAATGATTCAGAATTAGCATAGATGAAATTTGCACGTGCCATCAAAGACCAATCTTTGGTTGCATAACCAGCACGCATACCTGCTGTCCAAACATATGTTGTCAAATCTTCATCTGCGAAATTGTGATGATAAGCACGCATTGGGCCCACTTCATACGCACCGATTAAATCGACTTTCCATGCACCTTCGCCAACGAAACGATATGCAACATCCAAACCGATTTCATTCCAAGCATAATTTGCAAAACCACCTATTTCAGACATAGATGTTTTTACAGCAACAGCCAAATTATCTGTAATACCAAAACCGAAACGTTCACCCAATGTCCAATCACGACTTTCGTTTGTTTGAGAGCCTAAACTTGTTTCACTGAAAAAGTGACCAGCCTTTGGCATATACAATGGATTGCCGTCCATAACGTTCTTTGCAGCAGCCTGTGCACCAGTAGCGGCGAATACAGCCAACAAAGAAGTCAATGCTATTTTTTTCATATTTCTGTCCTTTCTTTTTATTAATTTATACTAGAACATTTTATCTAGTCATGGGTATTCTATCATATTTTTTAGTCTTTTCCTAATTAAAAAAAAGCCCGACCAATCGGCCGGGCTTAAATCATCAAATTCGATGCAATCATTAGAAATTATAATTAAATCCAATTTTGAAATTTCCAGTGTTTGCAACATTGTCAGAATTAGCAACTGCGCCGAATTCCCAACTTCTGTCTATACCCAAGTCTTTGTTTTTAAAGTTATATCCTGCGTATACACCCAAGAAGTTCAAATCTGCATACAATGTGAAAGATTCTGTCAAATCATATGTGATCATTGGTATCACAGCCGCATTAAGCATTGTTGCTGTTTCTGTTTTATCTGCATCATCAGAATGATATGTAGTAAAATCAGCAGCAACGGAACCTTTCAATAACAATTTAACATCGCCGAATTGTGCAACTTTGTAACGAGCAAACACACCTGCACCATATCCATATGTTTCAACATCTACAGCGCCGACACCTGGAACTGTAATCGCATCTTTATGATCATAAGCAAAACGTGCTGCAACACCCAAATCCCAATTAGAATCCATTTTCCAACCAAATTCTGGAGCAACAGCCAAAACAGTTGCATGATCATTGTCTGTTGCTATCGCAGCAGCACCACCAACGAAATAATTCGTTTCAGCATTAGCAGCAGAAACTGCGAACACGGTCAACAAAGAAGTTAAAACTAATTTTTTCATTTTATATCCTTTCTCTTCGGTTAAACTTAATGTCAGGTCAATCCCTGATAAGAATATTATCTCATATAAAAACAGAACCTGCAAGAAAATATATAACTTGATAAATGCTTTAAAAGATGATATAATGGCGCCATCGCAATTTTTTATTTATTTCTGTTTTGCTTAATTTTCCGCCATTTCTCGTGATGTTTTTGATGTTCAGCATAATCTTTGGAAAAACGATGTCCACCACGACCATCTGCCACAAAGAACAAATATTTAGTATCGGCAGGCTTTAACACGGCCCGAATCGCATCACGTCCAACATTAGCAATTGGTGCCGGTGGCAACCCATTATTAGTATATGTATTATAAGGGCTGTCTATTTTCAAATGTCCAGACAACAACGGTTCGCCTTGCATATCACCAAGCCCATCAGTCAAAGCATAAATAACTGTTGGATCTGCTTGAAGCCGCATATTTATATTTAAACGGTTTAAATAAACACTGGCAACATACGGCATTTCTTTTATACGTGGCGTTTCCTTTTGAACGATTGCGGCCAAAGACATAACTTCGTTCCAATCTTTTAATGGTTTTGGCAACGGATAATCCGCCAAGGATTGTTTTATTTCCAACATTTTTTTGCGTGCTAATTCCAACACCGCCAATCGAGATGTTCCACGAGCGATTCGGTAAGTATCCGGAAAAATATCACCATCATGCAAATCACACACCGGTGTTTCTTCATTACAATCCACTTCACCAACCAAGTAAGGAATTTTCATCAACATCATTTTGATTTGTTTAACTGTATAACCTTCGGGTATGGTGACAGTTGTCGTTGCGATATTTCCTTTTGTTAACATAGATGCAATTGTCCAAACCCCCGCCCCACGTGGAATATCATATTCGCCAGCCTGGATCATTCCACCGTTCATGCGAATCGAAAAATAAAATAATTCTTTGGATTTAATAATTTTGTTTTTATAAAGATAATTTGTCATACGTGTGACTGATGCACCACTTGGCACAACTATACTAACTGGCTTTTGTAATGGCGACCATAAATTAAAAATGAAAAAAACACAAAAGACAACAACGCAAGCAATTGCCAACAAAAATTTAATCCATGATTTTATATTTTTCCATTGTCTTTTTTTCATGAATATTCCCTCTTTAATCTCCATATCCATTTGGATTATTTTTTTGCCAATTCCAAGAATCACGACACATATCTTCCAAATTAAATTCTGCATGCCATTTTAAAATCTTTTCAGCCTTGCTTGCATCAGCATAACAGACAGGGACATCACCTGCCCGTCTTGGTTTTATCACATATGGAATTTTTAATCCATTTACTTTTTCAAAAGCATTCACAACATCCAACACAGAATACCCATGTCCCGTTCCCAAATTAAATATTTCCAAACCACAATTTTCTTTTATCGCATTCAACGCACAAACATGACCACGTGCCAAATCTATAACATGAATATAATCACGAACACCGGTTCCATCGTGCGTGTCATAATCATTTCCAAAAACACTTAATTCATCACGTTTTCCCACAGCAACCTGGGTTATATACGGCATCAAATTATTTGGGATTCCATTTGGATTTTCACCAATTTTTCCGCTTTGATGAGCACCAATCGGGTTAAAATACCGCAACAATACGATATTCCAATTCGAATCAGATTTATATAAATCCATCATAATATCTTCAATCATACTTTTGGTTGCACCATATGGATTTGTACAATTACCCTTTGGACAATTTTCAGTTATCGGTATAATTTCCGGATTACCATAAACACAAGCAGACGAGGAAAAAATAATATTTTTGCAATTATGCTTATTCAAAGCCCGCAAAAGAGTGACCGTCCCACAAACATTATTATCATAATATTCCAAAGGTTTTTGTACAGATTCCCCGACAGCCTTTAATCCTGCAAAATGAATACAGCAATCAAATTTATATTTATTCAACAAAGAATCCAATGCATTAAAATCACGAATATCTATTTCAAAAAAATCAACTTTTTTGCCGGTAATTTCTGTGACACGGTTAAGCGATTTGGCTTTTGAATTTGATAAATTATCAATCACAACAACGTTATGCCCGGCATTTTGTAATTCAACAACAGTATGGGAACCAATATAACCCGCCCCGCCAGTGACCAATATATTCATGAAAAACCTCTTGAATCCTTTGGCACTATAGCATAATAAAAAACTTCAACAAGTTAAAAAATTTTACCCCGCAAAAACGATTTCAAACCTGAACATCACAACAAAATAAAAAAATACCGCTCTGCGATATTTTTGTCCGCCTTCGCAAATACTTAATTTATAAAAAATTTATCAAGGAAAACAAGTTATCTTCTTTAAACAAATTAGCTACGGCGTGACACTCGATTTTCTTAATTGTGCACTGCGTACGCAATAACGAAAATCGGTGGTCGGAGTGACGGGATTTGAACCCGTGACCTTTTGCCCCCCAGACAAACACGCTACCAGACTGCGCTACACCCCGAAAAACATGGTCGGAGTAGCGGGGTTCGAACCCACGACCTCTACGTCCCGAACGTAGCGCTCTACCAGGCTGAGCTATACTCCGAAAGTTTCTTGATTTTGCACCAGCATTTTTAATTTGTCAAAACGTTTTATTTAACACGCTTCAAAACCAAAGACGCATTTGTTCCGCCAAATCCAAAAGAATTACTTAATACAACATCAACTTTTCTTTTTTGTGCTTTCTTTGGAACAAGGTTGAAATCACCAACCTCTTCTATTGGATTATCCAAATTAATTGTTGGTGGCACAATATTATCACGAATCGCCAACGCACAGAATATCGCCTCAATCGCACCGGCAGCACCCAGTAAATGTCCAGTCATAGATTTAGTTGATGACATACATGTTTTTTTCGAATCAAATAATTCTTTGACAGCAATCAATTCACCAACATCCCCCAAGCCAGTAGATGTTCCATGAGCATTAACATAATCAACATCGGCTGGTTTTAATCCGGCCTTGTCCAGCGCAAGCAACATTGAACGTTTCCCACCGACACCTTCTGGTGCGGGCGCAGTAATATGATACGCATCAGCCCCCATACCGAAACCGGCAACTTCTGCATAAATTTTTGCACCACGTGCCTTTGCGTGTTCGTATTCTTCCAACACCAAAATACCAGCACCTTCACCCAAAACAAAACCGTCCCTGCCTTCATCCCAAGGACGAGATGCTTTTTCTGGTTCATCATTACGTGTACTTAACGCACGCAATGCAGCGAAACCAATCATTCCCAAAGGACAAGCCGCCGCTTCCGTTCCACCGCAAATCATAATATCTGCATCGCCACGTTTTATAATCTCTGCACCTTCACCGATAGAATGCGAACCAGTTGCACACGCAGTAGCCATCGCAATATTTGGTCCCTGAAAGCCATATTTAATTGAAATCTGTCCGGCCGTCATATTAATAACGCATTTCGGTACGAAAAAAGGACTTACAAAACGTGGTCCACGTTCAAAAACCTCTTTCTCTGTGACTGCAATAGTAGACAATCCACCGACCCCGCTACCAACAGAAACACCAACACGGGTTTTATCACCATCATAATCTGTTAAATTTGCATCTTTGATTGCTTCGTCCGCTGCAACCAAACCATATATAATAGAATTATCCATCTTTCTTTGTTCACGTGGATCAATAACTACATCAGGATTAAAATCCCCGGGTTTTTCACCACGATTTGGAACGCCCGCAATTTGTGAAGCAAGTCCCGCCTTTTCAAATTCATCAATTTTGCGAATACCGCTTTTACCATTTATTAAATTTTTCCATGCATAATCGATTCCTGTTCCCACAGGTGAAACAATTCCCATACCGGTTATAACAACTCTTTTCATACAATAAATCCTTTTAATAATATTTCCAAAAAATATTACAATAAAATCTTTTATAAATCAATGATATAAAAAATGTCGCCACAAACGGCGACATTGAAAAAATTTAAACACAAATTATTTTGCTTTCTTGGAATGTGCATCAATATATTTAACAGCATCACCAACAGTAGCCAATTTTGTTGCTTCTTCATCAGGAATTGTGATTTCGAATTCTTTTTCAACTTCCATAACGAATTCAACAACGTCCAAAGAATCAGCACCCAAATCATTTACAAACGATGCAGTTTCAGTAACTTTGGATTCATCTACACCCAATTTTTCACATACAATTTTTTTTACTTTTTCAAAAGTTGACATTTCATATCCTTTATTTTTGTTAATACTTTTTGCCCATGATAACACCCAGGCACCATTTCTATTAAAGATATCATTTTATGGATTAACTGTCAAGAATTTATAACAAACAATAACAAATACTTGACTTTCGCAAAAAAAACGTTAGTCCAACAAATCACTTAATAAATCATTCATATTTTCACGCAACATGTCTTTATCAGGATTCCATATCAAAGACCGCATTAAAAATTTATGTACGTCGTCCATAGTAACATTTGGCACTCCTGCATTTTGCGTCACACGTTTCCACGCAACACGCGGATCAGTTAAATGAAATTTGCCACGCCCCATAAATACCCATTCCCCGTCTTGAGGCAAATCTTGCAACAACAAAATTGCTTTGTTTGAAAGTGGCATATTTTCCCACAAGTCATGATTAAAGTCTAAATCGTCCCAACGCATTTTAAATATTTTTGTTTTCGGTGCAAAACCATAAATCAACATTAAAAACGCAGACCGCAAACCAATATTTTTTTCTTTATTTATACCATTTAACAATTTATTTAATCCAGTTTTATTCAATTTTCTTACACGTCTTACAACTTTTATTCTTTCAAGATTATCCATCGGGTTATCTTTTCTGTATCCGGTATCCACAGCATAATTAAACACGCTTTGCAATAATTCTTGCATTCGCAAAGCCATTGCCCGACCAGAAATTTTATCTAATTCATTTTTCAAATCATCTGCTGTTAAATCTTGAATATTTTTATCAAACAAATCTTGAAAATGTAAATTTATTGCACGTTTTAATTTATTCAAAGAATCTTCCATGCGACAAACTTTTTTTTCAAGATACAAATCAACAAAATCTTTAAAAAGAATTTTTTTACGACGCACAGGAATTTTTTTTATTGCTTCGTTTAAAATCTCCCCAACTTTTGCACGTGCTTCCTCGATATCAGTATCTGGGTATTTACCAATAATGATTCGTTTATCACGACCATTAACACGTTTACGCACAAAAAAACTTTTAACACCACGCTGGGTTATATACATACGCAATCTTGGTTCTGACAAATCTTGCACGACATCAAAACCTTTCTCTGGCGAAGGCAGATTATCCAGGATATACGTGTTAAAGAAAAATTGATGCGCCATTATTTTTCTCTTGGTTATTTTTGTTTATATTCTTCTATTTTTCTTTTGCACATTGCGAACAAACAATTTTCATATTTCGATTTTGCTTGTTCGTATTTTTGATGTGCTTGAATATATTCTAAATTATTTTTATGACAAGAACATTGTTTTGATTTACAAGGAACATCATCTTTGAAATTTTCACAAAAAGCGGTAAAACCTGGTTTTTTTGTTTTTTCAATTGGATCTATTATATTATCAAATTTATTTATACACGTTTTCAGTTGACGTTCTATTTTTGGTTGTGTAAAACATTCATACTCTTGCATAGTTATACCATTACGGGCATCATCAAAACTGTTTTTTGCCAAAGCCAATTCTGTTTCTAATTTTTTTAAAAATTCTTCACCTGTCATATTTATAATCCTTTTTTGTTTTCGCTCTCCAATCTCCGTTAATTTTTAAAAATTTAATTTTCACCAACTTTTAATGCGTTTATAAATGCAGACTGTGGTATTTCTACATTACCAAACGTACGAAGTCGTTTTTTTCCTTCTTTTTGTTTTTCTAATAACTTTCTTTTACGAGTAATATCACCGCCATAACATTTCGCAGTCACGTCTTTGCGATACGCAGCAATTGTTTCACGTGCGATAATTTTTCCGCCGATGGCTGCCTGAAGCGGGATTTTAAATTGATGTCGTGGAATTAAATCTTTTAATTTTTCAACGATTTGACGACCACGTTTTTCCGCCCATCCACGATGACAAAGGAACGACAAAGGTTCTACATTTTCATCATTGACTAAAATTGAAACCTTTACCAAATCGCTTACACGATAATCATATAAAACATAATCAAACGAAGCATACCCCGAAGACAAAGATTTTACACGATCATAAAAATCAAACACAATCTCAGACAAAGGCAATTGATAAACCAACACCGCACGATTACCAACATAAGAAATATTTTCTTGGACACCACGACGTGAAGCACACAATTCCATAATCGCACCCAAATATTTATCAGGCATCATAATCGTTGCACGCACCCACGGTTCTTCAATAGATTCTATTCGTGTCACATCTGGCATATCCGCAGGATTTTCCAAATCCATCACAGAACCATCACGAAGATGAATTTTATAAAGCACACTGGGGACAGTATTTATCAAAGACAAATTAAATTCACGACTTAAACGTTCACTGATAATTTCCATATGCAATAAACCCAAAAATCCACATCTTAATCCAAACCCCAGCGCAGACGATTTTTCCGTTGTGAATACAAACGAAGCATCGTTAAGGGCCAATTTTTCTGCACCTTCTCGTAAATCTGGATAATCGTTCGCTTCTACCGGAAAGAAAGAAGAAAACACCACTGGAACCGAAGGTTTAAATCCTGGCAACATTTCAACCATACTTTTTGCATCACAAATCGTATCCCCCACTTTACAATCATGAATAGTTTTCATACCTGTAATAATAAAGCCGATTTCGCCAGTATTTAAACATTCTGTATTTTCCATTTTTGGTGTGAAATAACCGACCTTTTCAACAACATATTCTGCCCCAGTTGCGATAAATTTTATTTTTTGACCACGTTGTAATTTTCCGTCCACCACACGCACTAAAACCACAACACCCAAATACGAATCATACCAAGAATCCACCAACAAAGCACGTGTAGGCGCATTTTCATCACCATTTGGTGCCGGCAATTTATTAACAATTTCTTCTAATAATTCTGGAACACCCGCACCTGTTTTACCAGATACGCAAAGTGCATTCGAAGCATCCATACCAATCACATCTGCGATTTGTTCACGTGTGGCCGCAACATCACTTGACGGTAAATCAATTTTATTCAACACAGGCAACATTTCCAAATCATTATCCAACGCAAGATAAGCATTTGCCAGTGTTTGCGCCTGAACCCCCTGGGTTGCATCAACCAAAATAATTGCGCCTTCGCATGCAGCCAACGACCGAGAAACCTCATAAGAAAAATCGACGTGTCCCGGTGTATCCATCAAATTCAATTGATAGGTTTCGCCATTTTTCGCAGTATATTTCAATCGCACAGTCTGCGCCTTAATCGTGATACCACGTTCACGTTCAATATCCATAGAATCCAAAACCTGGGATTTCATTTCACGGGTTTCCAAACCACCAGTATATTCAATTAATCTGTCTGACAAAGTAGATTTACCATGATCAATATGTGCAACGATTGAAAAATTTCTTATGTGTGTTTGTTTCATTTTTTCCCAATTTTTAATTTATTTTTCCAAATTATTTAATAATTCTTCTATTCTATCTGCACGTTCCAGCGTATCATCATAAACGAATCGAATTTCCGGCACATATTTTTGATTTATTTTTTGCGCCAAAGCGAATCGCACCATTTTTGTAATTTCATCCAATCTTTTTTGTGTAGCCTCTACATTTTCACGTGCATAGAAAAACAATTTTACAAATTGCATACCACCATGAGATTCGGCCCCCACCAAAGACACACCACTTATCAACGAATCATCTGCAAAATCATGCTGTAAAATCTGGGCAACCAAAGTTTGTACTTTGCTGGCTATTTTCTCCCCACGATTAGAATTTGTCTGCTTTTTCAACATAATTAACTTTATCCCTTTGCGGCAATAATACACTGGTATATAAAAAACACAAGTAAATAATTTAATATGTTGAATATAACAAACATTTGATTTAATATGACAGACATGAAATTGATAAATAAAATTTTAGATTATTCAGCCCGGCCTTGGTACACATGGGTTGTGTTTTTGATGACAATTTGCGAATCGGTGTTTTTGTTTGTTCCACCCGAAGTATTCATGACACCGGCAATTGTGGCGGATAAAAAGCGTGCATTTCCTGTTGTTTTTGCGGCGGCGATTGGATCAATTATTGGCGGTGCGATTGCATATATGATTGGATTATGGTTATTTGATACCGTCGGTATATGGTTAATTCAACATGTGGCCAGTATGGAAAAATTCGAATTAACCCAATCTTTGTTCAATCAATACGGAATAATGATAATAATATTAACCGCCATAACACCGATACCATACAAAGTATTGGCAATATGTGCGGGATTTTTACAATATCCGGTATTGGTATTTTTGGGTGTGTCCGCAATATTCAGAACCGGCCGTTTTGCAATAATTGGATTTTTGCTGTGGAAATTTCAGGGCTTTGCCAACACTTTGGTCAAAAAATATTCATGGCAATTAACAATCGCCGCCATAATATTTGCGTTATGCGGATTAATAATCATGACATTGGTATAAATACCGTTTTCCCCTGTTCGCCCCTATTTGGGGAGAACTTTAGTCTCAGCCTGATTGCTAATTCTCCCCCCGAGGGGGAGAACTTGCTCTCAGGCTAAATGAAAAATTGGGGCATTAATTGCCGGAACCAGTCGCCAACGCCCGCCGAAAGGCGGAGGTGCCCAACGCATTGAACGAACAGCCGGATGCGCAGTTCCGAGCGCAATCGTCCGCCG
>CAMVPZ010000015.1 GCA_947169505.1 uncultured Pseudomonadota bacterium | reverse complement strand
GCTTGCTTTTTCAACATTCTTAATGCATTATATCGTGGATAAAAATGATTTCAACAAAGGATTTAATATGGCACGTATAACAAATTCTGACACTTTACCATTCGTAGAAAGCCGCTATGAATTGGGTATATTGGCTTCTCAGCGTGTTCGTGATTTGAACGGTGGTGCAGAGGCTGTGGTTGAAAAAAAAGATGATAAATTGACTGTGGTGGCATTGCGTGAAATCGCCAGTGGCAAATTGGATGTGGAAGATGTACGTCACGAATTTGTACAATCTTACAAGGATGCACCTGCGGTGGTTGATGAAGATGCCGCATTGGATATCACCAGCGAAGATCCTTTGTTACGTGAAATTGATGCAGAATTGGAAAATTCTTTGGTCAAAGATACCAATGATGGTATCGAAGATGCCGGTGATGATACACCAGACGAAAGCGAAGACGAAGAATAAAAACAATTCCTAAAAATCTGGAGACGTCGCATAGTTGGTCTAGTGCGCCACATTGGAAATGTGGTATACCGGCAACGGTATCAAGGGTTCGAATCCCTTCGTCTCCGCCAGATTAAAATCTTAAAAAACCACCGAAAGGCGGTTTTTTTGATTTTAACAGGCGGGACGAAGGGATGGGCCAGAGCGAAGCGCATGGCCAATCCGCAGATAAACAATTAAGAAAATGTTAAAAAATCGAAGTTTACGAGATTTTTTTATTTTATTTATTGTTTATCAAGACAAAACAAATTGGAAATCTTAAAAAACCACCGAAAGGCGGTTTTTTTGATTTTAACGGGCGGGACGAAGGGATAGGCCAAAGAAAAGTGCATAGCCAATCCGTAGATAATCAAAAGACAAAACATATTGAACTTGTTTATAGAATATTTATAATAAACCATGTAATAAAAAGGATTGGATATGAAACAACTTATCAAACCGAATAAATTAAATCCAGGTGATTTAGTTGCAACTGTATCTTTGTCTTCCGCAATGGCTGGTAAAATTCCGGGACGTTATAATTATGCAAAAAAACAATTTGAAGATACATTTGGTGTTAAAATTATTGAAATGCCCAATTCGTTAAGAACCGATTTATATGATAATCCACAATTACGTTTGGACGATATGATGACGGCTTTCAAAGATCCATCAATCAAAGCGATTTTAACAAATATTGGTGGCGATGAAACAATTCGTTTGTTGCGATATATGACTGATGAACATTTTGAGATTATTCGTAATAATCCAAAAATATTTTTGGGTATGTCTGATACAACAGGCAATCATTTTATGTGTATGAAAGCAGGAATATCTTCGTTTTATAGCCCTTGCACTATGTTTGGTTACGGTGAAAATTGTGGTATTCCAAAAATTATGATTGAAAATACTAAAAAGACTTTATTTGATAATTCACCAATTGGTGAATTGCCACAATCTGATGAATTTATTGTAGAAAAAATTTATTGGGATGATAAAAACGACGTGTTAAGAAAACGAATACCTACAGATGGGTGGCATTTTATCCAAGGAAACAAACCTGTTCGTGGACGTTTGTTGGGTGGATGTATGGAACTGTTAACTATGATGAACAATACATCAATTTGGCCAGGTTTAGATGAATTTAAAGACACTATATTGTTTATTGAAACCAGTGAAGAAATGCCAGAACCATCAACATTTTGTTATTTTTTACGCAATCTTGGCGCTATGGGGGTTTTAGAAAGAATCAACGGGATTTTGTTTGGACGCCCCGGGGGTGAATTTTTGCCAACAAAACAATTTGAACAAGAACAATGGTTGGCAAAATACGCTGAATTTGATGAAGAATTGTTAAAAGTATGCAAAGAATACGGTCGTGAAGACATGCCAATTGTTACGAATATGGATTTTGGTCATACAGTGCCACAGATAATATTACCGTATGGTGCAATGACAGAAATAAATCCTTTAAACAAAACAGTATCTATACTGGAAAGCGCCGTATCATAAAAAACTTTTTCTTGTTGACAATTATTGTTTTTTGTATTATATATTATGCATAAATAAACAAAAGGTGTAATTATGCAAAAAAATAAAATTGTAAACAAACACATGTTGTCACATTTTGACAGCAAAGATTTATTCGTATTTGCCATATGTGGCTATGGCTTGTTTTTGACTGGCCAAGGTATAACCCAAAGTGTTCAAGATTATATTGATAAAGAATCCGGTGCAAAAGGCTTTATTGCTGGCTTTTCATTATTAGCATGTTCACTTGCGACCCTTATGTGTATGTATTTGATTGGAAAAAAGAAACACGCAAACAAATTCGCTGCAATTGCTGCAAAATCATATATAATCGAAGCGATGAAAGATCATCCTGAATACAAAGATTTTGAAGAAATACTTAAAAATCCAAAGGCTATGCAGGATATAGCAGCATATATATCAAACAATCTGCGCCCATCCGAATGCAAAGCCATATTGAATATAGTTCATGCAATACCTGAATATCCAACAAAAACAGAATTAAGACAGGCTTTAAGAAACATTTCTAAAATTGTTAAAGATCATGAACATGTACATCCTGAATTAAATATATACGGAAACATGTCTCGTGCGCATCTTACCCACATTTTACAGGCTCAAAACGCAAGATAATTATGTTTTATATAAAAATCACACGCAGATTTATTTCTGCGTGTTTTTTATTTCAACAATATAACCAAAAAAACATTGGAAACTTTTGTTATACGTGTTATCATCAATTTGAAATGATGAAAAAATTTTTAATTTTATTTATGTGTTTTAATATTGGGATTGCAAAATCTGCCAATTTTTCAACCAAGGCTGCATCTGCCATGCTGATTGATTATGACAGTGGGGCTGAAATTGTTTCAAAAAATCCAGATGAATTAATGCCACCTTCGTCCATGTTAAAATTGATGACTTTGACGGTTTTGTTTGATGCAATAAAATCTGGCAATTTAAAAATGGATGATGAATTAATTGCATCTGAAAATGCAGATTATAAAAATCCCCAATGGTACCCGGCCAGCAAAATGTGTTTAACCACAGGACAAAAAATAACAGTCCAAGATGCTATACTTGGTATAATTGTATTATCTGCTGGGGATGCTTCTGTTGTTGTTGCAGAACATTTGGCGGGCAGCGAATCTAAATTCAGCGAATTAATGCAAAAGAAAGCAACGGAAATTGGCATGGAAAAATCTACATTTGGAAACGCCAGTGGCCTGCCCCATGAACACAATTTAATGACATCACGTGAATTGACTATGTTGGCAAAATATATTATCACTGAATATCCTGATATTTATCCTTTGTTTGCGACAAAACGTTTTGAATTTACCGACACAAAAACCGATTGGTGTCGTGAATGGACAAAAACGCACACTATGAATTATAACCGTTTGTTGTTTTCTATGCCTGGGGCCGATGGATTAAAAACCGGCCACACAGACAAAGGCGGATACGGGGTCGTGGCCAGCGCAAAAATCGGTGGTCGTCGTTTAATTGGTGTTATAAATGGATTCCGTGGTCGTGGACATGATGCTTTGGCAGAAGAAATGAAAAAATTATTAAATTATGGATATCAAAACACTCAAACCAAAGTGTTTTATCGTGCTGGTGACACTTTGTTAAAAATACCTGTGTGGTATGGAATTCGTCCTGATATAGAAGTAATCACAAACGAAAATGTTGCAATTACTTTACCCAAAAGCGAATCTTTGAAAAACATTCGGGTACTTGCACGATACGAAGAACCGATTGCCGCCCCTGTAAAAGCGGGCCAAGAGGTTGGCACTGTGGTTATTGAAAAAAATGGCGAAATTATTAAACGAATCCCTATGATCGCAAAAGAAAAAGTTCGTAAAATTCAATTTTTTGGTCGTGTGTTTAAAAATATTTCTGTGATGATACGGGGCAAATAATCGTGGCAATAAAGAAAAAAGAAGTTTTATTTGAATTTCCCAGTCCAATGGATAACGATTGTTTGATTGGACATCAAAATACTTTGAAATCTTTTTATTATGCATGGGACAAACGCAATGAACATCCAATGCATCCTGTATGGATGTTGTGTGGACCAGGTGGCATCGGTAAATCAACATTGGCGTATAAAATCGCAAAATCTGTGTATGGAAACATTGGGGATTTTTTCATAATTGATTTGGCCCATAATATTGATGAACGTGGAAATGAAAAACCAGATGCAAAAATGATTTCGGTACATACAGTACGTGCGATGATTCAAAAAATGCAGATGTCTTCAATGTCTGGACAATGGCGTGTGATATTAATTGATGCTGTTGATGAATTAAGTGTTGCGGCAGAAAATGCGGTGTTAAAATTATTAGAAGAACCACCACAACAAACTTTGTTTTTATTAGTGACTCATCAATTGTCAAATGTATTACCAACCGTACGTTCACGTGCACGTGTTGAAAAAATGCATCCGTTAACAATATCTGAATTACGGGAATTATGTGTTAAATTTATGCCCGAAGAAGATATAAGTCCTGAAATATTAAAACTGGCAAACGGCAGTTTTGGTAAAATCGCAAATTTAAAAGCATCTGGTGGCGATGTTATATACGAAGATTTATTAGATATTTTAAAAAACAAAAATTCTAATGCAGGCGATATAATGAATATATCCACCAAAATTGCTGCTGTGCCGGCTTTATATGATATCACTTTGGACGCTATTGCATATTTTGGATTGGCTGATTTATATCCATGGGCAACAAAAAACATATATGATATAAACAAATTAAACTTGAAACCGGATATAACCATATTCAAAATAATAAACGAAATAAAAAAATGTTTATAGATACTCATTGTCATTTAACAGATGAATACGATGGCGGTGTTGATGCCGTTATTATGCGTGCTGAAAATGCGGGTGTGGGGGCTATGATTTGTGCTACTGCCGAAGGAATTGATATAAAACCTGCCCTTAAAATTGCAGAAACACATGATAACATTTTTATCACAGCAGGCATTCATCCAGAACATTCAAATTTGAATCCTTATGATTTTTTAACAGATGATATTTTAAATAATCCACTGGTATTGGGTGTTGGTGAAATTGGTCTGGATTACCATTTTGATTACGAAAATCATGATGCACAAATAAAATTATTCGAACAACAAATCGAAATAGCGATAAAACACAAACTGCCAATTGCAATTCATACACGGGATGCAGAAAACGATACCATCGCAACATTAAACAAATATCCAAACGCACATGGTGTTATGCATTGTTTTACATCAAATTGGGATTTGGCAAAATACGCTTTGGATCGTGGTTTTTATTTTTCAGCCAGTGGTATTTTAACTTTTAAAAATGCAGAATCAATTCGTGAAACATTCGCAAAAATTCCAAATGACAAAATTGTAATCGAAACAGATTCTCCGTATTGTGCACCGGTACCATACCGTGGAAAAGTATGTGAACCGGCATTTGTAATTGAAACTGCACGTGTTTTGGCACAAATCAAAAATTTGCAAATTGAAGAATTGGAAAGTATACTATACGAAAACACTCAAAGGTTATATCCAAAATGTCACGTCAAATTATAAAATTTGGTCAAGTCAGTGAAAACCGCAAAGCCCGATTTGCCTATTCTATCGATGATACTATCGAAGCGGGAATTTCGTTAACTGGCGCAGAAATCAAATCAATTCGTTATGGATTGGTGACTATTGTTGATGGTTTTGTTCAAAGACGTGGTGATAATTTGTTTTTAGCGGGTGTTGAAATTCAAAAATTACCAACTGCTGCACGTATTGTAAATTTTGACGAACGTCGGCAACGCCAATTATTATTGCATCGCAATCAAATCAACCGTTTAATTGGCAAATTACAAGAAAAAGGTGCAACCATCGTCCCATTAAAATTATACTTTAATAATCGTGGCAAATTAAAAGTATTGTTGGGCATTGGTTATGGTAAAAACAAAGTTGATAAACGTGAAACCATAAAACAACGTGAATGGGAACGCAGCAAATCCAGAATATTAAAAAAATAAAACCCACAATTTTGTGGGTTTTGTTTTTTAATTCGCCATTTCTGGTTCATGTTGTGGTTTTGGACCCTTTGGACCATGATGACCAAATCTTTTCATTTCCTGACGCATTTCTTTTTTAACAGCTTTGTATTCTTCAATAGAAATACATTCGTTGCCATCAACGTCTGCTGTCATAATTTTTTCCTTCATCTTTGGGCATTCAATCGAAGCCATATCCAAACATCCATTTATGAAAACAGGATTTTTTTGTGGCATATGTTTATGTTGCCAATGTCCACAATTCAACATTTTTCCGCAAACCATACCCAAAGCAAATATGATTGCCCATGCGATTATATGTTTAACCCAATGCGCACCACCATGACAATGACAATTGCAATTTTCACCACATGCACATTTATGTTCCATAACAGGCGCAGGTTTCACAGCCGTTTTTTTTACTGGCATTTTTTTTGTTGTTTTTTTGATTGTTTTTTTTGTTGGCATTTTACCTTTCCTTTGGTTATTTATTAACACGTTTTATATTCTATCAATTACAAAAATAAAATCCAGCGGAAAATTAACATAAATAAAAAACACCCGCAATTGCGGGCGTTTCAACCTTTGTAAACAAACATCAGTTTATTAATTCAAAGCATCCTTTAAAGATTTACCAGGACGGAATTTTGGTTGTGTAGAAGCAGCAATTTTAATTGGTGCACCTGTTTGTGGATTGCGACCTGTTGTTGCTTTACGTTTTGCTGTAGTAAATGTACCAAAGCCAACCAAACGAACTTCGCCTTTTTTCTTTAATACTTTTGTGACTGTGTTGATGAATGCATCCAAACAAGCAGCTGCCGTTGCTTTTGTAACTTCAACTTCATTTGCAATTGCTTCAATCAATTCTTGTTTGTTCATGTTGTTCTCCTTTCTAATTAGAGTTTAAGGTTATTCAACAGTAGTTTTCAAAAGGCTTTATCTTTTACGACAAAATACTCGTTTTCAAAGATATTGCCTCCACTGCTTAACCGAATCGTAGAGAAAACTGCGGTTTAAGTCAAGTTAATTATTTCAAAGCCCCAAAAAACTTAATTCTTGACAAACATGCTACTTTCTAATATAAAGAAACCCGCTTGTACGGAACAGCCCTTGCATCAACAGAATTGTTATCACAAAGAACCCACGCTCTGTCATCACCACGTATTTCAACACGTCTGAAATGATTCGGTGTCATGTATATAACGGTAAAAACTATCATCACCCAAAAAACAATTTTAGTTAATTCCCATGGGTTTTTATAAACATCATCGCTGAATTTATCTTTTAACAAATTTTGATACAATGCCCATCCCCAACTGAATAACAAAACAACACCCGCAAATGAAAAAAACAAAGGTGCGTATCTGGCCACCAAACGCAGTCCTTGGGCAACCTGATTCCAAGTAGAATTTTCGGCAAGACACACATATAAAACCATATCTGGATTGACACCTTCACGCAAATGAACCATTGAATCACCACCCAAATTAACATGAAAAGCGGCGGCAACCACTATTATCGTGAAAACAATCACTGAAAAAAGCAAACCTGGTTTTTTATTCATGAATATTCTCTCTTTGTTTTTTATATTATATCATAAAATATATCAATTGTGCAATTTTATGATTGAATATCACATTTTTTAATTTTATCATAAAGCGGTACATAAGGGAATATTTAATATGACATACAATGATATAAGAAAAGTTTTTTTAGATTATTTTGAACAACATGGACATAAAATTGTTCCATCTGCATCATTAATACCTAATGACCCAACATTATTGTTTACTGTGGCTGGTATGGTTCCATGGAAAGGCATTTTACAGGGTGTTGAACCTGCGTTTGCACCACGTGTCGCAGATGTGCAAAAATGTATTCGTGCAGGTGGAAAACACAACGATTTGGAAGACGTTGGTTTTGATGGTCGACATCATACTTTCTTTGAAATGTTGGGAAATTGGTCCTTTGGCGATTATTTCAAAGAAGAAGCCATTGCTATGTCATGGGAGGTTTTAACAAAGGTAATCGGTTTGGATCCAAACAAAATTGTTGTGACAACACACATCAGTGATGATGAAGCAACACAAATTTGGAAAAAATTAACCGGTAAAGATGCGATTCGACTTGATAAAGATAATTGGTGGTCGGCTGGCGAAACCGGACCTTGTGGCCCATGTACAGAAATGCACTATGATTTTGGTCCGGATGTTCCGGGTGGATTGCCGGGAAGTGTGGACGAAGATGGTGGTCGTTTTGTAGAATTGTGGAATAATGTTTTTATGCAATACGATCGGGACGCAAATGGTGTTTTAACAAATTTACCAAAACAAAATGTTGATACAGGCGCAGGTCTCGAAAGATGGGCGGCGGTATTACAAAACAAAACAGACAATTATGATACAGATTTGTTTGTAAATTTAAAACATGCTGTATCTGATTTAACTGGTGTCAAAGAGACAGATGAAAATAAACCCAGTTTCAAAATCATTACCGACCATCTGCGTGCTGTTGGTTTTGCAATTGCAGATGGTGTTATCCCAAGCAATGCGGATCGTGGCTATGTAATTCGCAGAATATTACGTCGTGCAATGCGTCATGGTCAAATATTGGGACATCGTGGCGATTTGCTTTCTGCTTTATATCCTGCTTTGGTTGAACAAATGGGCGATGCATATCCTGAATTAAAAGCAAACGAAAAACATGTCGTTGAAATTATTCGTAACGAAGAAAATTCTTTTGATGACATGTTACAAAATGGTATGAAATTATTGGAAAGCGAATTGCCAAAGGTAAACAACAATATATTACCGGGCAATATCGCTTTTAAATTATTTGATACTTATGGATTTCCACTTGATTTAACCCAAATGATTTTGCGTGATAAAAATATGAATGTTGATGTAAATGGTTTTGAAAAATGTATGTTGGAACAAAAAGAACGTTCACGTGCTGATACCCGTGGAACGCGGGTTTTGTGGGAATCTCAAAGTGATTTACCAGATACAAATGACATTGAAAAATATGAAACAAAAACTTCAAATCCATCAAAAGTATTATCTATTTTACGTGGTGAAGAATTTGTAAAATCTGCCAATGAAAATGATAATGTTGAAATAGCACTTGATCATACACCATTTTATGGCACCCAAGGTGGTCAGGTTGGCGACACAGGCATTTTCAAAATTGGTGATAAAATTGTAATGAATATTACTGAAACAAATCGTGTTGGAAATGTTGTTGTGCATAAGGGTGTTTTGGTTGCACCAATCAAAGTTGGTGATGAAATTATGCCAGAGATAAATCAACAAAATCGTCAACAAATTGCACGTGCACATACGGCTACACATTTATTACAGGCTGCATTACGCCATGTTTTGAATGAAGATGTTGAACAAAGGGGTTCTAAGGTGGCACCTGATTCTGTTCGATTTGATTTTTCATTTGGTCGGGCATTAACAGCCGAAGAAAAACAATCAGTCGAAGATTTAATCAACAAATGGATTGCAGAAGATTTACCGGTCAAACACGAATGGATATAGAATCTGCAAAAAAACGTGGTGCGATGGCATTGTTTGGTGAAAAGTATGGTGACACTGTGCGGGTTATAACTGCCGGCGATGTGTCTTGTGAATTATGCGGCGGAACACATATTTATCATACTGGTGAAATAATCAAGGCTCGTATAAACAAAGAAAAATCGATAAGTTCTGGCATACGTCGTATAACAATGTCTGTTGGGGCTTTGGCGGAATAATATATGAAACAATTGACCGATAAAGATATCACAGAAATGATTGGCGAAGATTTCGTTGCAGATGAAAATTCAATAAAAAAATCTGTTCGTCAATCATTGCATTTATCAACACGAATCCCTGAATCACCCCGCCCCACTCCGCAACACGTGACTATTGATTTTCATCAACATACCGAAGAAGAAGCATGGTCTATGTTGGTCGATGTTGCCACGTCTGGCGCACAAAGCGCAACTGTGATAACGGGGGCCAGTGGCATATTAAAACAAAAATTCCCACAATGGATGAAGGAAAGCATCATCAGTCCGCACATAATATCTTTTGAACCGATTAACAACGGAAGTTTTTTGGTAAAGTTTCATCACAAACGAAAATAAAATGCAAAATTTCTTGCAATTTAAATAAAATGATATAGAATTAGTGTCGTTTGCGCCCATGGCTCAATTGGATAGAGCATCTGACTACGGATCAGAAGGTTGAGGGTTCGAATCCTTCTGGGCGCGCCATAAATTCAAAAAACACCCTTGTGGGTGTTTTTTAATTCATTAGATAAAGCGCCCAGAAGGATCGGTCAGAGTGCCGCAGGCACGCATGACCAATACGCAGATGAACACTTAGAAAAATCTTAAAAAATCAACAGACGGAGATTTTTTTGATTTTGATTGGTGTTTATCAAGGGGAATGAATGGGCGCGCCATAAATTCAAAAAACACCCTTGTGGGTGTTTTTTAATTCATTAGATAAAGCGCCCAGAAGGATACGCCAGAGCGAAGCGCATGGCGAATACGAGAATACACAATTACAAAAAGCATAAAAACGGAGTTTTTTAATACGAGTTTTTATAGTTTTTTGTTATTGCGTATCGAGGTAGAATGAATGGGCGCGCCACAAACAAATTTTATCTTTGCAAAAAATTACGAAACATAGTATAATTATTGTGATAATTAAGGAAACGAGGGATTTTATCACTATGAAATTCACAAAGAATACGTTTTTAATATTGGGCATGGCATCCATATTTTCAATCGCATGGATTGGCGATGGAATGGCCGCCGATGCACCGGCTGGAAAATTTAGAAAAAATGGTGCTAATTACGATTGTCGTCCAGGATGTTATTGTCTTGGTGGCGCCAATGTAACCACAACAAAAGATTTAAAAAAAGCCTGTGAAAATAGAGATCTAAACGTAGTAAGTAAATTTCCGGGGGTTAATTTATGTCCTGAAAATTTTCCAAGATCGAAAGCAAAGGCAGAATCGATTTTTGATTGTTATAATGAATCCGGTGAAAACTATCTTGATACATACATATCATGCCCTGTTGGAAAATATTTACCAAAAAACAGTGCCCAATGTGCAGATTGTTTAGATGGTTATCGTTGTCCCGGCATACGTATGAACCGGACAAATCCTGATGCTGATATCAGACTTATAAAATGTCCAACCGGTAAAGTAGCTAATGCAGAACACACAGATTGTATTGAACCTGATGACCAAGAACAAACTGTTCATTGTATACGTGGGGAATATTTACCTGCAAACAGTGAATCTTGCGCTGAATGTCCAGACGGTTATTATTGTCCAAACGAAAAAGATTATCCAATAAATCGTGCTGTGTCTCAGGGTAACGAAAGATGCACAGGGAACAAAGTGCCAAATGACAGAAAGGATGATTGTGTACCTTGTTCAAGTGGTAAAGAACCAGATGAAGACCATGCAACTTGTGTTGATGCAAAAATTCATGTTGATCCGGGACAATATTTACGTGCAAATTCGACCGATCCTATATCTTGCAGCGGGTCGGTGAAAAAATTCTGTCCGGGCGGCAGCTTTTATAAAAAATCTGTTGACCAAGGAAAATATGATTGTCCGTTTAATTCAAATGCAAATTCCACCAACACTGCATGTGAATTGAAATTAACAAAAAAACAGATGGTAAACGGCGTATCTGGTAACGGTGAATGTTGGTTGAAAACAGATCCAGAAGATTATAAATTATGTATTTATGGTGCACGTTTTGAAAATGCTTCAAACACACCAACATCATCGTCAACAAATAATGCCGCAACAGAATTAAAAGGTTTTGCACTAACCTTGAAAAATAAATAATCTGGCAAATGCCGGATTCCCACACACCCTGCGGATCCCCCCCTTGGGAAAGAATTAAAAAATGTTATTCGTATCTTAAACTGTCTATTGGATTTAACTTGGCGGCTTTGATTGCAGGTACCACGCCAGATACCAATCCAACCACTATTGCCACAGAAACAGACACAACAACCGGCCAAATTGAAAATGGCACGTTATAATGCAACACCAAACGACCAATTCCCTGTGATAATCCAACGCCAAGAACAAGCCCGAACATAGAACCAATAAATGATATTAATATTGATTCCGATAAAAATTGGGTGATTATAGTGCTTTCTTGTGCGCCGATTGCTTTTCGAATGCCGATTTCACGTGTACGTTCTGCGACCGATACCAACATCATATTCATAATACCAATTGAACCAACCAGTAATGAAACCGCTGCTATTGCGATTAACAACAATGTTAAATATCCCGTCACAGTTTCCATCGTTTCCATAACTTGTTTCATATCGGTAATTTGGAAATCATCTGGGGCGCCATCTTTCAATTTATGTTGTTGACGTAAAAGACTGGTTATTTGCTCTGTTGCGATATTATTATCTGAATCTTGATACAATTTCAAAGCAATCATATTTACCGAATTTGGAAAACGTGAACCATTAATACGTTTTTTCAATGTAGTAATTGGAACAATTATCATATCGTCTTGGGACCCCATACCTGAATCACCTTTGGCCTTAGTCACACCAATAACAACCAAAGGCGTATTACGTACACGAATAATTTCACCAACTGGGTTTTTCGGCATTCCTAATTCTTCGGCTGTATCAGGACCAATCACTGCGTATGTCGCCGCATTTCGCACCGCAGACATATCAATAAATGTTCCATATTCTATTTCTAAATTTTGAACTGTTGCATATCCAGGATATACACCAACCATTGATGTAGACCAATTTTTATTCCCGTATACAACCTGGGCACCGCTGTTTTCCACAGGACTTGCCGCTGCAACATCTGGTAACTGAGATAGATATTTCACATCATCCATTGTCAATGTCATACGATTGCCAGAACGCACACCGGCACTTTGCGCTGCCCCCGCACGTATCATTATTGTATTTGTTCCAAGTGATGAAAATTGATCTGTGATTGATTGTTGCACTGTTTCGCCAACCGCAACCATTATAACCACCGCCATAATACCAATGACGATACCCAACACCGTCAAAAACGAACGCATTTTATTTCCACTGATAGACAACCAAGATTCATGTACGATGTCGTAAAATGTCATTGTTTGCGTACCTTTTGTTCAGATTTCAATAATACAGATTCATTTTTTGGAATTGGTCCATCATATGTTATG
>CAMVPZ010000014.1 GCA_947169505.1 uncultured Pseudomonadota bacterium | reverse complement strand
ATGCAGCATCTGACAGATTAAGTCAAACTGCATTTCATTTTGCATCTGGACGTGGGAACGAATAATGATGACAACGAATGAATTTTTATCTTTTGTAAAATCTCGTGGTGCAAATATTTTTCCACCATTGACCATGACAGACACAACTGTTGCAAACACAAATTTACAAGATTTACGTGCCGCCATGTTACCATCGTTTATGTTTGATTTATACAAATCTTGTTCTGGGATAACATTGGGTTCGGCATATATTTTTGGTCCAAAAAAAACGGAACGTGGTGTAAAATACCCAATCCCATCAATAATAACTGTTAACAAAGAAATGAATCAAAATAAAAATTTATTTGGAAAAACCGTATTCGGTCGTAATGATTTATTTTGGTTTGCTTTCGATACAAACGGAACATGTTTTATGTTGGATAATTTAACATTATCTGTTTTGCGAAAATATGACGATCCATATCGTGCTATGATTGATTGCTTAATTATTGGGAAAATATAAAATGCATAAAATATCTGTATCTTTATCGGGACATCAAACCAGTATCTCTATTGAAAAAGAGTTTTTTGATGTACTTAAACAAATCGCAAAACAACGCAACATATCTGTTGCATCAATAATAAACGACATTGATGAAAAACGTTCTGCAGATTCTAATCTTTCTTCTGAACTAAGGATATGGATATTGAAACAAATATTGAAAACATCAAAATAAATATCATCCATAAATTTCGTCCAAACAACCTGTATGGTGTATTATGAGCCCCCCATACAAATCCGTCTAAACTGGAATTTTCACCAACTGGTAAATAAGATATTATATTTCCATCCGCAGCAACAAAAGCGCTTATCCCAGAATAATTTGCACGAGCAACTGGCACCCCGGATTCGATTGCATATCTACGTACCATATCCAAATGTTGATAAACCCCCGGTGTTAAGCCAAACCATGTATCATTTGTTATATTTATAATTGCATCTGGCAAAGTATTTTTTGGTATCAAAGAATCAGAAAATATAATTTCATAACAAATCGCCGGCGCAAAAACAAAATCACCATGCTTTGTGTTTATTTGTATTAATTCTTTGCCATTACCAGGTGTCAAATGCCCCGGCGTTGGCACCAATCCCCCAAAAGGCCCATATTCACCAAAAGGAACCAAATGAGATTTACTGTATAAATGTTTTACCAATCCACTTTCGTCTGCAACAACCAAAGAATTATAATATTTTCCATCATTATAATAATTCGTACCAATGATAACATTGGTGTTTAATATCTTAGCAAAAGGAAAATCCCGATTGATGACAGTATACGGATACGTAGTTTCTGGAAAAACAATTATATCTGGATTTATATTATCATCTTTTGTTGCCCATATAAATAAATCCCGCATTTTTTGATTAGCAATAATATGTGCTTCTTGTTTTGATCCAGGCATTTTGTATACGGCGGATTTTGCCGGTTGCACAATCCTTATAACCGGTTGAATTTTATCACTTTGTTTATCTGATAAATTCATGTTGTGAATTCCATACAAACAACCAACAACAAACAACAATATGTACATAGCAAAAACAAACCAATTTGATTTGATTTTTTTATTACGACAAATTTCAACAAAAGATGCTGTTAACCCAATAATTATAAAACTTAACCCCAACGAACCCCAAAGAGAAATTGAGTTAATAACCATTGGAAAATTCATCGTTATATTTGATATTGGATTCCATGGAAACCCGGTCAAAAACCATTCACGACACCACAAAATCAAAGTCCAAACAGTGGCAAATAAAATTGCTCTATACGGCGAATTCCGCCGTATACAACGAATAATTGCAAACGGTAAAGATAATATTGCACCACACAACAAACCAATACCGATTAATGCAGGAACAGTCCATATTGCAAATTGCGCTGTTAATTCTGGGATTACATATATAGAATTCAAAACCCACCAAAACATCGATATACCATAAAAAGCACCGAACGGGAAAGTCAGCAACCATGATTTAAAAAATCCAACATTATTTGTCTGTTTTGTTATCAACCAATACATGACCCCAATTCCAATCAATGATAACCACCACAAATAAAATGGCGCAAAACCAAAAGATGTAATAATTCCCAATAATGCAGTTGTCAAATACCACCAAAAACTGTTTTCTTGTATTTTTATTGATTGTATCCACGTAATAATTTTTCCGGGGCAACAAGATTTATCCTTACAAACAAACTCTTCATCCATATATGGGTTTTTATATCCCAACTTTTTTAATATTTTGATTTCTTTATCTTCCATTATTTTTGCATCTTTGTTATTTATATGATCATATCCTTGCAAATGCAACATACCATGCACAATCATATGGGCAGTATGTTCTTCAACAGAAATCCCCGCATTAATTGCTTCACGTTTAACCGTATCAATTGACACAAAAATATCACCCAACAAAACATCATCTCCCAATTCGAAAGATAAAACATTTGTTGGCTTATCAAAACCACGATATTGTTTATTAATTTTTCGAATTTTCGCATCATCAACCAAAGTTATCGAAACTTCTGAATCTTTGTATACGGCAGAAACAGCCGTATTGGCAATTTTTTCAAAATCAATTTTATATTTATTCCACTTTTTATTTTCTGTATTTACATAAACTTTCATGATTGAATCCTATAAAATTATTTCTTTCCAAAACCTGTTTTCTTGGCAATTTTAGAACGTTTAAGTGCATAATTTTTTGCAACAAACGGATAATCCATCGGCAATCCCCATTTTTCACGATATTGTTGTGGGGACATATTAAACTTTCTTTTTATATAACGCCGCAACATCACATGCCATGTACCATCTTCCAAACATTGAATCGCATCATCTGTCACAGAATCAATAATTTGTTGTTTTGACACAGAAACACTTTGTAAAGATTCTGTTGCTTGTTTAACAGCCTCTTTCATAGTTAATTTTGGATTCGCATTTATTGCGGCTGCAGCCAAATTCGCCACTGCTAATGCAAATTCATTATTTTTGTTAAGCAACTTGATAATCCTTTGGTTATTTTCTACAATAATTATAACATAAATAAACAACAAGTAAAATAAAAGTAAAATGACACGACCTCTTGCAGATTTAATGCGCCCAGCAACCATTGACGACATAGTCGGTCAAACCGATTTATTGGGCAAAAACGGCATTATTCGCCGTATGATTGATAATGGCAATTTATCAAACTTGATTTTATGGGGACCACCGGGATGCGGCAAAACAACCATTGCACGTGCATTGGCTAATTCCGTAGATATGGACTTTGTTCCGCTTTCTGCTGTATTTTCTGGTACCGCAGACATAAAAAAAGTAATGGATGTTGCACGAACAAATCGTGATATTGGTCGCAATACACTTTTATTCATAGACGAAATTCATCGTTTTAATAAAACACAACAAGATACATTATTACCATATCTGGAAGACGGAACTGTCACATTTATTGGCGCAACCACTGAAAACCCCAGTTTCAATTTGAATAACGCCCTGCTTTCACGTTGTCATATTGGTGTATTAAAACCGCTGTGTACGACAGATTTATTGGTGTTAATTGAACGGGCTGAAAAATTTTTAAAAATAAAATTGCCGCTTACAGATGAAGCACGCAAACATTTATGTGAAATGGCAGATGGGGATGCACGATTTTTATTAAACACAATTGAATATATATCTGGGGCAAAATTCAAAAAAAATATAGATACAGACAAATTAAATGAATTGATACAAAAACGTGCACCTATGTCTGATAAAAATGGTGACGAACATTATAATTTAATATCTGCTGTTCATAAATCTCTTCGTTCTTCCGATACAGATGCTGCACTTTACTGGGTGGCACGAATGATTACATCTGGTCAAGACCCACGATACGTACTGCGAAGATTAACCAGATTTGCGATGGAAGATGTTGGACTGGCAGATCCTAATGCAATGCAAATTGCACTTGCTGCATGGCAAATATACGAAAGAATGGGTTCACCCGAAGGCGATATCGCAATAACTGAATTGGTAATATATTTGGCAACCGCACCAAAAAGCATATCTGCATACAAGGCTCAAAATGCTTCGTACAGAACCGCAAAAGATACAGGCTCTTTAATGCCACCAAAAAACATTTTAAATGCACCAACCAAAATGATGAAAAATATGGGATATGGCGATGGATACGTTTATGATCCAGAAACAGAAAGTGGATGCAGCGGACAAAATTGCTTTCCAGATGGTATGGAACGTGTAAGTTTTTACAAACCAATTGAACGGGGTTTCGAACGTGAAATCAAAAAACGTTTCGATTACTGGAATTCATTCAGAAAAAAATAATTTAAATTAAAATAAAATTTTTAAATCAAATCCAATTTGAATTTCATTGGATTCAAATTCATAATCAAAACGACCAACATATTGCGTATTTCCATATTGACGCAACAACTTTAAATTTAACCATTCTTGGTTATCCAACAAATGTTCATTTGTAGAACGTCTTATGTCAAAACCCAAACCGGCACGCCAATCATATTTAAAACGGAAATAAGCTTCTGGAATAAAATCAATATAAGATACCCCACGATTACCATCAAAAACCCATGTTGATTTAACCGTACCGGCCAATGTCAGTCCTGTATATTGCCGTCCAAAACGAAGTCCTGCATAATACGAAGAATCTGCGTATTCGGGTGTTCTTACATGCGAAGAACCCCAAAGTTTTAATCCAAACAACGCATCGGCAATAACATGTGTATTTCCATCACCATGGTTCATACGATACACACCACCAAATTCAGTTGCCGAAAAACCATTTTCTTTGTGTCCCGACAAATCCCATTGATAAAGCATATTGGCATGCAATACCAAATTGTTATTTATTCCATAATCAAGATATTGACCAAACCGAAACTTTTTATCATAAAAATGCACAAAGGTATCAGACAAAAATCTGTTATCAGGGGTCAAAAACAACGGATCAGACATATCATTATATAACGAACTTTTAACAACTGTTTGCGCCTGATTATACGATTGAGATGTTGTGTAAACTGTTTTTGGCGAATTAAATGATTCTTCTTTGATAACAACAGATTCATCATAATCATCCACAGATGTATCTGATAAAATCACACCTTCACCATGCGCATTAAAACCGACACACACGCATACCAAAAACAACAAATATTTTTTCATTACACAACACCGAAATCATGCCAATTAAACAACATTAGAAATACAGAATTGCTTGAACCCCGACTTTCCATTCGTTGTAATCTTTGATTTTATAATCACCAGTTGTATAGGTTGCACTGCTGCCCGGATTTAAATTATACAGCAAATATTCTTTTGTTTTGTCCTTAGCGGAATCATACAAAGATGTAGAACCATATAAATTCAAAGCGAACATATCACCCGGTTGCCATCCAATCGCACCTTTGATGCTTAATTGTTCATGCCAATCATAATAACCATAAATCAATTCACCATTTAACGTGAAATATTTATTTAACACAGCGAATGCGCCCAAACCACCTTCGACATAAACGATATCTTTTACATCTGTTTTATAAGATAACATCATCCAATCGCCGGTTTTATCTTCAGCATATGCACCGTATATATCACCTTTTATTAAATTAGAATAACCCGCACGTGCCAACCCATAAATTGTTGTTCTATCAACTTTATACCCAATTTTCAATTCACCAATAAATGTATTTGCAACCTTTCTTTGATGTTGAAAATATCCAGACACCATAGCAATCCAATCATGATTATCTACGAAACGACTTTGCAAACCAATTCCAAATATATTCAAACCAGAATCTTTTGTTTTGGTGCTGTCAGTACCATCAGACCAATCTTTAAGTGTGACTTCGGTTCTATCATATTGTAACATACCAATGATTGCCAAAGTATCAGACAAACCAAAACTGAAATCTTCTTTGACCACCAATTGTGTTGTTTCCGCCTTACCACTTAACACAGGATCCAATGCAGTATTAGGCGCCAAAACAGCACCCGTGTCAACATCAATAACACCGCCATTCAAAACATCAAATTTAAAATTATTCGTCGCATATGAAAAATCTGTCACAGAACCAAATCTGCCCTTTAATGGTTGAAAGAACGGATGAGCCAAGAAGAATTTACGTTCTTGGGTTGAATAAGTTTTATTAACTCTTCTAACCTGTCTTTCTTTAACAGCATAAGAATTATCATCATAATCATAATAATCATAACTGGTCGAAGAATATGTTGGTCTGGCCCGATTTTGTCTTGTAGTTGTTGTTTGAACATCATATGAACTTGCTCTTGCTGGTTGAGAAGAAGAATAAAAATTATTCTGTATCGTATTTGTGTACCCACCATTTTTACGAGATGTTGTTGTTTTTTTGTTCGACACAGGTTTTTTCACAGTGCGTGTTGTATAATAACCTTCGTTTGAAGATGTATTATATTCATAGCCGTTTGCAGCAACCACAGGCAACGCAACAACCAAAGCCAAAACAAGACCATATTTTTTCATAAAAAACTCCTTTCTTAATTTCTTTGATTATAACATAAAAAAACAATGCACAAAAGCAAAAAATTTAAATTTATAAAATATGTCTTTTTCCACCAGAATCCGGTGCACTGACTATGCCCTCATTTTCCATACGTTCAATAATCGTAGCAGCCTTGTTATACCCAATACCCAATCTGCGTTGAATATACGAAATCGTAGGTTTTTTATCACGCAAAACTATTTCTTTGGCTTGTTCATATAAATCATCGCCTTTGGCACCGCCTTTTACTGTTGATGCACCCGGAATAACACCACCATCACCAGCATCTTCAGTTGTCACACCATCTGCATATTCTGGTTCACCCTGGTCACGTAAAAAATCCGCAACACGATTAACTTCATCATTATCAATAAATGCCCCATGTATACGCACAGGCGCACGCCCTGCTTCACTGAACAACATATCACCACAAGGCAATAATTGTTCTGCACCCTTTTCCCCAAGTGTCGTCATAGAATCGATATTAGAACGTGCCTGGAAAGAAATACGTGTTGGGAAATTCGCTTTGATAACCCCGGTAATAACATCAGCCGATGGACGCTGGGTCGCCATAACAAGATGAATACCGGCTGCACGAGCCTTTTGCGCAAGACGCTGCACACACATTTCAACGTCTTTGCGTGCGATAGTCATTAAATCTGCAACCTCGTCTATGATAATAACCAAATACGCCATATCTGATAAATCAATTTCTCGTGTTTCAAATTCAAATTCGCCAGTTTCTGCATCTGTCCCAACAACAATTTGTTCTGTCAAAACTTCACCTTTGTCACGCAACATAGCAACCTTTTGATTATATTCACCAATATTACGCACACCTAATTTTTTCAATTTTTGATATCTTTCTTCCATATCACGCACAGACCATTTCAAAGCATTAACTGATTCCGTTGGGTCTGTTAAAACAGGTGTAATTAAATGTGGGACATTTTCCCATGCCGCAAAGTCAACTGCCTTTGGATCAACTATCATCAATTTACATTTATCAGGTGTAAAATGATAAACTATGGATGTAATAATTGATTGAACAAACACAGATTTTCCAGATCCTGTACGTCCCGCAACCAACATATGTGGCATCTTTGCCAAATCATAATACATCGCATCTCCGCTAATGTTCACACCAAGCGCAAGTGGTATTGAATATTTAGAATTAATAAACATTGGGTTAGACATCAATGTTTGATATCGTACAGTTTTCCTGTCACGGTTCACCATTTCTATACCAATATATTGTGTACCCGGAATTGGTGTAATACGGATTTTTTCTGTAGCCATTGCACGTGTCATATCACTGGCGGTATCTGTCACTTTGGCAATACGAGTTCCAGGTTCTGGTTCAAATTCATATTGTGTGACAATTGGTCCAGGTTTAATTCCAACAACTTTGCCATATATTCCAAATTCTTCAAAATGATCTTGTAATAATTGTGCAGTCTGTTTAAATTCAGTCGTAATAACATTTTTACCAAACACTGATTTTTCCAACAATTCAGGCGGTGGTAATTCATATTCATGTTCAACATTATCAACCTTTTTACGTACGATTTTGCGACGTTTCGGTTTAACCTCTTCTTCTTCCTCCTCTTCTTCGATTTCTTCCTCTTCATATTCTTCTTCTTCATCTTCTGCTTCTGGTTCTTTTGTTTTCCATAAATGGAAAGCACTTAAACACCAACGAATTAAATTCCACGTTGTAATCGCAGCAGATTTTACATGCGCCCATTGAACATGCAAAAGTATTCCCACAAAAAGCAAAAATACACCAAATAAAATCATTCCCATTGGCACAGCAAAACCACCCAACATTGTTCCAACATCCGTCGCCACCACAGAACCAAACAAACCGCCAAAACTTTTACCCGGGAACATTAAACCCAACCCCGCACACCCGATACAAAGCGTGACAAATCCACGTAAAAAATTATATTCCGGGGCACGTTCTTCATCCCATGAAATCAAAAGACTTAAACCGAATCGGCCCAAACAAAGGAACAAAAAAAACGTTGGTAAAAAACCAATAACATATCGAAAGAATGCGACGGTTCCACCGAACAAACCCTGGCTTCCAAATGTTCCACGCGCTGCAAAACCAGATAAATATGGATTTGCAAAGAACAATTTAAAACACAATATCACAACGATTAAACATAATAATGCGCCCAATCCCCGCATAGCCAAACTACGCAAAAGCGCAGAAATACTTTCTGGTAAAAAATTTGATTTTCTTTCCATATTCGGTATTTTATCACAAAAGCATTTCAAAAAAAAGTCCAAAAAAATCGATTACTGTTAGACACAAAACTTTATCCAACAAAAAAATATTCCAATAATAAAATAAAAAAGTGCATACAAAAAACCGGTCAATTGACCGGTCTTTTTATTTCTTTTTCTTTACAACTTTCTTTTTTGTTGGTTCTTCTTTGACTTCTTTCTTAAAAGTCTTAATTCCGTTTGCAATATTTTTTGCCATCGCCGGAATTTTGGCAGAACCAAACAATATTAAAACCAAAAGAACAATTAATATTATTTCCCAAAAACCACCTTTCATATTAAACCCCTTGTTAATTATTTTGTCACATAGCAATCCAAACCGTCTGATTTAGCATTTCTGCAAAAACCATTCGCTTCGTTTGCACTATGGAATGCGATACGTAATCTGTATTTTGTTTCACCTTTGACATTAGCAGCCAAAATAACAAATTGTTTTCCATTAAACAAATTCCCATGCGAAGCACGTATTTTTTGTTCTGCTTTTTGAGCCAATTCACGAGTGCTGTACGAACCAAATTGGACATAAATTCCACCATTTGTTGCACTGGTCACAGTCTTTTTTGCCGGTGCAGCCGCCTTTTTCGCTGGTGCTTTTGCAACCGGTTTTGTGCTTTCTGGTTTATCTGGATTAAATGTCACATCTTTTCTATCTGCAACAACACGTACAGGATTTCCATTATCTGCCACAGGCTGTTGTGCAACCGGGGCCGGTTTTGGTTCTGGTGTCACAACTGGCGCAGGTGTTGGTTGTGCCATCACAGCCACAGGTTCAGGTTGAACCGCAACATCCACAGGTTTATCTGGAACATTTAAATCTTCGACCTTACCATTATCAACAACAGGTGTATCCAAATCGACACTGACACTGGTACCACTATCACCACCGATTCGTGCCACGATTATCCAAGTTGCCAAAACGATAATGGCAATTCCCAAAACCATCAAAAGCCATGGTTTTTTTGGACGTGGGCTTGAAAAAGGCGTTGCTTCTGGTAATGTATCAACACCATTATCTTGGTCTAAATCCAATAAATCTAAATTCTCTTCTCGTTCCATAATATCCCCCATTTATTTGGTTATCATGAAGACATTATATCATAAAAAATCGTATAAACCAAATTATTTTGGCATATTTCCAAAATTTGGTGGAACAATCAATTTATGATTAGATTCAATAATGGGTTCTTTTTCACATTTGCAACACCCTGCCACACAAACAATAGAAATCAATCCAATTAATAAAACAAATTTTTTCATAATTTTCTTCCTTTTTATATATTTTAAATTAAGTGGGGGCAAAACCCCCACTTTGTTATAACGGCATTTTAACCGCATTTTTCATATATTCAACGAATTCATCCAGTGATTTGACATCCTGACCATCTTTGCCAAGATAACGCAACGTGACAGTTTTGTCGTTCATTTCTTTTTCACCAACTACCGCAATAATCGGTGTTTTTGCCAAAGATAATTCACGAATCTTGTAATTAACTTTTTCGTCCCTTAAATCAGCACGTGCATAAACACCCGCGTCTTTCAATTTTTCAACAACATCATTGGCATAATCTTTGAATTTTTCAGATACAGGTGCAACCACAACTGGCTCTGGCGATAGCCACAAAGGCAAATTACCACCAGTTGATTCCAACAATATCCCCATAAATCTTTCAATAGATCCCAACAATGCACGATGCAACATAATTGGACGATGTTTTTCACCGTCTTCGCCAACATAAGACAAATCAAATCTTTCAGGCAAATTCATATCCAATTGCACAGTGCCACATTGCCAAATACGGCCCATAGAATCTTTTAAATAAATATCGATTTTTGGTCCATAAAACGCAGCATCATTTTCTGCAATTTCATATTCAATACTGTTTACATCCAACGCATGTTGTAATGCACCTTCGGCTTTATCCCAAATTTCATCAGTACCAATTCTAAATTCAGACAAAGGACGTGTTGCCAATTTCATTTTGATTTTTTCAAATCCAAATTTGCCATAAATGTCTTTGATAAAACGTAAAACTTTGACAACCTCACCTTCTAATTGGTCTTCTGTGCAGAAAATATGCGCATCGTCTTGAGTAAATTCACGAACACGCATTAATCCCGCCAAAGCACCGGCGGCTTCATAACGATTAACCTTACCAAATTCAGCCAAATACAATGGCAAATCTTTATAAGATTTCATTCCATTACCAAACACCAACATCCCACCCGGACAAGACATAGGTTTTACACAAAAAACTTTACCATCTTGGGTTGTTCCAGAATAATTATGTGCGCCATATTTTGCCCAATGGCCAGATCTTTCCCACAAACATCTATCCATCACAGACGGCGTAGAAATTTCTTGATAACCTGTTCTTTCTTGGCGCTGACGAATATACTCAATCAAACGACGATAAATACGAAAACCTTTGTCATGCCAAAATACAGCACCCGGTGCATATTCAGGTTCAAAATGGAACAAATCCATATCTTTACCAAGTTTTCTGTTATCACGTGCTGCAGCTTCTTCCATCATTTTCAAATGATTTGCCAATTTTTCAGCATCTTCAAACGCATCGACATAGATTCTTTGCAACATTTTGTTTTTTGAATCACCCTTCCAATAAGCCCCTGCAACACTGCGAATTTTAAAACCATCACGTGGTAAATCTTTACTTGATTCAACGTGTGGCCCACGACACAAATCCGTAAAATCACGAAAAGTATAAATAGACAACACTTCACCATTTGCATCATATTCATTTAACCATTCCATTTTATATGGTTGGTCCGCAAAAATTTCTTTGGCCTCTGCCAGTGATATTTCACGTCTTTCGAATCGACCATCACTTTTTATTAATGAGCGCATTTCTTTTTCGATTTTATCAAAATCTTCTTCACTGAATCGATATTCAGTATCAAAATCATAATAAAATCCATTTTCAATAGCAGGTCCTCCTGCAAATTTAACATCTGGATGTAATTTTTTAACCGCTGCCGCCATTACGTGTGCCAGTGAATGACGAATCGTTTCAATTGGATAAGACATATTTCTACCTTCTTTTTTTGTTTTTTATTTAAAAATCGTTGCTTAATTATAATGCGTGCGAAAATTAATCGCAAATAAAATTCTACACCCCCCAAGGGGTTGTAGTTTCAACAGTCAAAACGAATAATCTATACATCATGGTTGACATTATAAACTTATTTATAAAAAAAGTCAAAAAAATTACCGCCCTGAAAATTTTATTCCCAAGGCGGTTTTTTATTTAAATCAATTTATTCCATTTATTAAATTTTGAATTCTGTTTGCACTGTCCGTATCATTTAACGCAACCGCTATTGCAAAAGCAGATTCCAAATCACTTTTTGCCATATCATTTCTGCCCAACTGTAAATTCAAAGCGGCAGATTTTTCAAAATATGACATTGCATTACTGGATTGTGCTTCACGATCTTCCTGGCTGGTTGCGGCCTGGATTTGTTCGGAAATAATGCGAACAGCAGACGTGTAATCATTAATCGCATTTTCGTATTCGCCCATAGCCGTGTATGCCTCCGCACGTTCTGCATATACATTCGCAGAAACAGAGCCTTCTGCCCGGGCCAAAGAATTTGTATAATCAGCAATTGCACCCTGCCAATTTTTCCGCCACAAATTCAATTGAGCACGTTTTGCATACAAATCACGCATTGTTAAAACATCAGCTGGCTTCATCGATTGTGCAGCCATTGCATTATTAATATCTGTCAATGCTGCATCATAATTTTCCAAACGAGTGTTTAACAAATATCTATCATAAAAAGCGATTGCATTCACACCATCAATTTCAATTGCGGCATTCAAATCATCCAATGCTTTTTGATAGTCGCCCATTTGCATATATAATTCCCCACGCAAAGCATAAACATCTGAATTTGCATTTGAATCAATCGCAACATTTAATTCAGTTAACGCATCATCAATGTCACCCGCCATGATTTTTTGTTTTGCAGAATCAACATAATCTTGTGGGCGCATTAATGCTTCTTCTGTTATTACAACATTTCTTGATGGATGCAAAAATTCATGTCCACGACCAATGATATAAAATGTAGCCGCAATAAAGAACAAAATTATGAACCAATAAACATATATTGCCCATGACCACACGAAACTTGGACAACTTGCCCCATTGGACACGACTTTCTTTGTTTTTACGTGTTTTACGATTTTTGTTTTTTTCATAAAAAACTCCCTTCCTTTTTTTTGATTCTAGAAATTTTTAACAACCAGGTCAACTGTTTTCTTATCAATTTCTAAAATTTTTCCAATCCCTAAATGACCAAGTTTTATTGGTCCATACGATATACGATGCAATCCCAATACTGGGGATGCAACATGTTTCAAAACGATTCGTATTTCATTTTTTTTACCTTCAATCACAGTTACTTTCAAATTACGTTCATCTATCACTTCTATTTCCATTGGGCGATATTTTATTCCATCGATAACAACACCTTGGCGCGCGATATCTAAACCATGCTGTGAAAATTTATTTAAT
>CAMVPZ010000013.1 GCA_947169505.1 uncultured Pseudomonadota bacterium | reverse complement strand
GCCATCTCGCCTCGCAACCCTTCGGGTTCTCGCCCCTTTGCATGTAATATATAAAAAAACACCCAAAAGGGTGTTTGAAACTTTGGTGCGAGCAAAGTACTTCGATGGCTGATGCCATCTCGCCTCGCAACCCTTCGGGTTCTCGCCCCTTTGCATGTAATATATAAAAAACACCCAAATGGGTGTTTGAAACTTTGGTGCGAGCAAAGGGGCTCGAACCCTCGACCTCAACCTTGGCAAGGTTGCGCTCTAGCCAACTGAGCTACGCTCGCACGTGGGGTTATTTTGACATAGTTTTTTTTATAATGCAAGTGTTTTTTAATATTATGTGTTTTGACAAACATTTTTTGTTGACAATACTTCGTTTTCCTGTATGATTAACTTCCGTGTGAATAATTAACAAGAAAAAACAAGAGAATATAAATGCCTACACCAAAACAAATAACTGCACAATATATTGAAAATATAAGTAAAGAAGTAATAAATAATTTTGCCGGTTCTTATCAAACGTATCAAAGTTCGGGCGGAACGTGGCGTCAAGAAATGGAATACAAACCATCTATTGAAAAGTTCGTCTTTGAAAAAACAGGTTTGTTTCTTGTTTTGCTGGATAAACGTGACAGACACGATTTAAATTTTATGTATAATGTTTGTTATAATATTTCAAATTATTTAGCAAAATATTTGGTTAAAAAATCTCCTGATTTAACAGAAAAAAGTGTGCAAGAATATGCTTTGAAAAAAATATATTTCAACAATAATATGTTTGTCAATGTGTATAAAACAAAACGTGCAAAACGCTATGTTAACAATATAAATGCAGAATATAAAAAAATAAACAAAGGTATTGTTGAAATGGCTAAATATCTTGGAAGATAATTATGATTTTACATTAAAAAACACCCAAACGGGTGTTTTTTATTTTTCTTTGATACCATATCGTTCCATGTTGTTTAAAAAATTTATATGCATGGCTTTTGCAATGTTGCAATTTGTGCAATCATCTTTGGTACACCAATAATGGCAATTGTCTGGTGGAAATTCGCCTTCTTCACATGGGTATTCAAATCCTTTCTTGGAATAATATTTCATCCAATAATTAAACATCTTGGAATATTCTGGTTTTTGTCCCATAGCATTCAACAAATACGAAAAACGTTGTATGTATGCCACGCAACTTTTGTTAATTGTTTCAAAGTAATTTGACATATTTGACAGAGTGTTTTCATGTCTGTTGTAAAAATATGTCACATCTTTGACTGTTGCGATACGTTCGGCATAAAGCACAGCCAACATACAAAACAAAATATCTTCATCCAGATTCATATTTGGTAAAAAATACAAATTGTTTTTATTAATCATTTCTCGACGATATAACGCAAAATTTGCGCTTTCACGTAAATGAGCATGACGCATCACAGTATTTTTTTCTTCAAAATCTTTTCCATACAACAAATCGTATTCATATATTTGTCGGGTTGAATACGCCATGTTCATATTTATTGAAATTTTTCCACCAAAAACGATATCTGCTTTTGTATCACGTGCAGCATGCAGCATATTTTCAAAATAATCGTTTGTAAAATGACGTGATGCAAAACAGTAAGGATATTTAAAAGATTTTGTAGTGCTGAAATTTTTAATTTTTCTTATGCTTTCGCATAAAAGAAAATATTTATCAAAAGCCGCTACATTTCAACCAACCATATCATCGCAATCTATAAACGTGATATATTTTCCATGTGATGCCAAAATCCCATTATTGCGGGCAACAGAAACCCCGGAATTTTTTTGGTTTATTATGTGAATGTTTTTATTTTCTTTTGCAATATTACAAAGTATGTTTTCTGTATTGTCTGTTGAACCGTCATTAACAATTATGATTTCGTGCTGTGAAGAATCCTTTTGTCCCAAAATACTGGACAGACAATCAAAAATATAATCTTGACCGTTATATATGGGAATAATAATAGACAATTCTTGTTCTTTCATGACATATAAATTATAGACAAAGAATTTTTATTGTCAATATGTTTTTCCTTGTAAAACAGATTGCGATTTTACTATAATTTACATGGCAAAGGAGATTTTTATGACCCAAGTATTACCAGAAGCATATCTTGATTATTCAGACATTTTAATTAAACCAAAAATAGGTATAAACCTTAATTCCAGAAAAGATGTAAATTTACAAAGAATTTTCAAATTCAAACATGGTCAAATACGAACAGGCTTAGGTGTTTTTAATGCCAATATGGCAACTGTGGGGAACTTTGATGTCGCAAAGAAATTGTTGGCTAAGGGTATGTTTGCAACACTACACAAACATTACAGTGTTGAAGAAATAGGGCGCTTTTTAGAACAATGTCGTAATGAAAATATATCGTTTGATAATTTATTTGTGACTATCGGCCTTAAAAACACAGACGAAGAAATCCAAAAATTAAAAGAAATGGAAAGCAAATATAATTGGAAATCTTCACGTAATATATGCATAGATGCGCCAAATTTCTATATACCAAAGGCTTTAAATGTTTTGGCAAAGATAAGACAAGAATTTCCAGATTCTGTTATTATGGCGGGCAATATAGCCAGTGGTGATATTTGTTTAAAATTATTGGATTATGCAGATATTATAAAATGTGGTATTGGCAGTGGTTCTGCATGTTTAACACGCAAACAAACAGGATGTGGAACACCAATGGTATCATTAATATTGGAATGTGCAGATATTGCGCATTCTGTTAACGGACATATTTGTGCAGATGGCGGTATTGTGGACGTTGGCGATATTTGCAAAGCATTTTGTTTGAATGCTGATTTTGTTATGGCAGGGGGAATGTTTGCTGGTACTGATGAAGCGGCGGGCGAAAGAACAGAAAAGCATTTTGAAACCAATGAAATAGTTGATGGAAAACATGTAATTCAAACCAAATATTTTAAACAATATTATGGTATGTCTTCGGAATATGCTAATAATAAATTTGCAGGTGGCATGTGCGATTATAAAACATCCGAAGGACGTGAATTATTGATACCATATACGGGTGCATTGGATAAAGTTTTACAAGATATAACAGGCGGAATTGCTTCTTGTTGTACTTATATTGGGGCTGCATCGATAAAGCATATGTCAAAATGCGCAACCATTATCCAAGTTAATAATCAACTGAACCGAATTTTTGAAAAATATTCGGTGTAGATATAAAAGTATAATAATTTATACTTTACATTTGAATTCTTTTGATTATAATGGTTGCCGAAAGAAGCAAACGAATATGAAGTTGATAAAAAAATCTTTGATATAAGGGTGCGACCATCAAATAAACATGGCGGACGCACTTTATTGTCGTCCGTTTTTTAATAAACAACCAAAGGAAAATAAAAAATGTCAGAAAATACAACAGTTATGTCAACAAACGAATTAGAGGCTCGCTTGCAAAAGGCTGAAAATATTAAAAAACGTGATGGTGTTGTTTGGAAGGCTAAATTTGATCGTTCACATACAATCAAAGATGCACGTGAATTGGCAGATGATACACATGTTGTGTTGGCTGGTCGTATTACGGCATTAAGATGGCTTGGAAAATTAATGTTTGGACGTATTTATGATATCGAAGGCGAAATTCAATTTTCTATGTCCCGTGAAGAATTGGGTGAAGAAAATTACAAATTTATGAAAGCAAACGTAGACTTGGGGGATTTTATTGGTATTACTGGTACGATTTACCACACCACAGCAGGTGAATTGACAGTACGTGTATCTCAATACGAAATATTATCAAAGGCTTTGCGTCCATTGCCAGAAAAATATCATGGTTTAACAGACATGGAAACACGTTATCGTCAAAGATATTTAGATGTTATTTCTAATCCTGACTCAAGAAATGCTTTGCTTGGTCGTTTTAAAATGACACAGAATTTACGTGAATTTATGAATAAAAACGGATTTTTGGAAATAGAAACCCCAATTATGCAAAATATTGCTTCGGGTGCGGCTGCAAGACCGTTTGTGACACACCATAATGCGTTAAATGCGGATTTCCAATTGCGTATTTCTCCAGAATTGTTTTTAAAGGAAGCAATTGGCGCAGGTTTTGACAAAGTATACGAAGTCGCCAAAGATTTTCGTAACGAAGGTATGGATGCTATGCATTTACAAGAATTCACCATGATTGAATGGTATGCTGCATATTGGGATTTTCGTAAAAACATCGAATTCACATGGAAAATGGTTCAAGAATTGATACAAAAAGCTCGTGGAACATTACAAATTGAATACCAAGGGACAAAATTAGATTTTTCAAAATATGAAATGATAGATTATACTGCAAAAATGAATGAATTTTTCGGTTGTAATATTTTGGATTTTGATAATGTAGATACATTGCGCCAAAAATTGGTTGATGAAGGCATGTTCCCAATGGGCGAATTAGAAGATTTAAAATCTTTGCCGGCTTTGGTAGATTATGTATATAAACGCAAGATTCGTGATAAAATTGTTCAACCTACATTCTTGTATAATTATCCAACATATATGGTTCCATTGGCACGTCATAATGACCAAGACGATAGATGTTTGGATATGTATCAATTATTGGTTGCTGGTGCAGAATTAAGCAAAGGTTATTCAGAGTTGGTAAACCCAATTCAGCAAATAGCTGCTTTTGAAGAACAAGCAAAAAATATCGCTGATGGCGATGAAGAAGCATTTAATCCAGACAACGATTTTGTTCGTGCGATGGAACACGGTTTTCCGCCGATTTCTGGTGTGGGTGTTGGAATTGACAGATTGGCATCAATCGTATTTGATCAACCAACTTTACGTGATGTGATATTATTCCCGATAATGAAATAAATGATGAACAAAGGAAAGGTTAAAAACATGCCGGAACCACAAGACATTTTTGTGTCGACCAGATTACATGATGAACAAAATCAAGAATTTTTGAACAAAGCATTAAAATCTGGTCGTATTGATTATAATACACACCAATATTTAACAAGACTTTATTCCAATTCTATGGATTGGTTTCGTGAAGTATTTTTGTATATTGGTAAATGTTTTGGTGCACCAAAAGCGGCTGTGCATGTATATGATTATGTTAATGATACAGCTGTTAAACAACCAATAACCATCCATGATATTAACCCTTTTGAACCATATGTTGTGAATCACAGATTGGACGGCGACCCTATGCGCAATCAATTTTTTGTTGCGACAAAAGGGCACAAAATAGATTTGGTGGTTTCTTCGATTGTTTCTGTAATTGTTGGTGCACAAAAAAGCGTTTCACGTGCCGTAGATAAAATAACCGGAAAATATTATCAAGATTATGTCCAAGAAGTTACGCAAACTGCATATAATGTAATTGCCAAAACCCAGCCTGTCGCCGCCGCCCAAGCGGTTGCGGATAAAATAAAAGAATCATTCACAAAAACATTTACAACTGATGCATCAACTGCGGTATTGAATATTATCGGGACTGGCCATAACAAAATAGCGGTAGAACTGGTTCGCGCTTTGGATGAAATAAGGACACCTTATGAAAGATTACGTGACGTATGGCGTATAAAGTGTTTGTTTGATTTGGTACCCCAGGCACGAACATTTATCGAGCGTATTTGTAATATGTGGCCGGATAAAATTATTGCTGTGCGGGATAAATTTTTTGATATAACAAATCCACGTGGATATCGTGATGCTAAATTGATTTTGAATATTGGAACCAAGGACCAAGTTGTTCCAATGGAAATAATATGCCAAATCAGGACTTTCTTTGAATTTGAACATAAAACACATACAGGATATGAAAAATCAAGATTGGCTGAAAATAAAAAAGAAAACAAAGTAAAAGCAGTCAAAACTGTTAGAACAGTTGCATCTGTATCCCAAGAAACCGAAATTTTACATACCGAAGGTGTGAAAAAATATAATCTTATGATTTGTAAATGTGTTGAAGAATTGTTCGACAGAATAGGTTGGAATATTTTATACAGTGATGGTAATACAGACATGTTATTCGAAGGTTTTCCACGTATATCAACCATATATTATCCGCAAAAAATCACAGATGTTATTATGCGTAAATTAGATACCGCTGTTGAAAACGAAGTCTTT
Organism: uncultured Pseudomonadota bacterium; assembly: GCA_947169505.1. Taxonomy (GTDB): domain Bacteria; phylum Pseudomonadota; class Alphaproteobacteria; order Rs-D84; family Rs-D84; genus Enterousia. The sequence continues at coordinate 7,572 of CAMVPZ010000013.1, read as the reverse complement.
TATGTTCAAAATGCGCCAACACCATTGACCAAAGACCAAGAAATACGAATATTTCGATGGATGGCACGTTTTATATTGGTGACAGCTATGCCGTATTCTAAAAATGATTGGGCTGTTGATACAGATACGATGGCTGGGAAATTCTTTGAATTTATTATGAAAGAATTACAGCGCTATTATAAAAAATAAAAAATATTGGATTTTTATTCCTGATGTATTTGCTTGCTTTGTTTTTGTAAATTGGTGTAAAATATAACCAGGTTATCGATTGGTTGTACGATAACCATAACAAAGGTATAGTAAAGGATAAAATTATGCGTCAAGGAAAGGTTAAATGGTATAACGGTAAAAAGTGTTTTGGGTTTATTTCTCCGGATACACCAAATGAAGACGGAAATACAGATGATGTATTTGTTCATACTTCTGCGTTAAAAGCGGCCGATATTCGCTTTTTAAATGAAAACGATATTGTCGAATTCGAAGAAGAAGTAAGAAACGGAAAATTATCTGTCACAACATTGAAATTAATTCAAAGGGACGAAGAATCTGCTAAACGATTCCAAGAACGTCGTGCAGAACGTCGTCGTGCTCGTGAAGAACGCAAATCCAGGGAAGAACACAAAGAAAAACGTTCAGGATTTGCATTTTGGAAAAAATAAAAATATTTTGAAAATAAAAAGAAACCGCCGATTTGGCGGTTTCTTTTTAATCGTTATCGTTTGACATTGGGTGTGCGTGTTTATATGCATCCATAATTTCAGCCATGTTAACTTTGGTATATAATTGTGTTGTTGATAATGATGCATGTCCCAACAATTCTTGCAAAGAACGCAAATCTGCACCCCCAGCGAGCAAGGCGGTTGCAAATGTGTGTCGCAAAGCATGTGGTGTCACATAATCTGGTAATTGTAAATAATGACGCAGATTTTCAACAACTTTTTCCGCCATACGTGATGACATAGGTAATCCACGTACACTGCGAAACAGCGGGTCGCCCGTACGATTTCCATATGGGTTTACTTTCATATATTTTTCAATAGCGACATTCACAGCGGGTAATACCGGAACAATTCGTTCTTTGTTGCCTTTACCAATAATACGTAATGAATCAGGCGCACCCAATACATCACTGTTTTTAAGTGATAATGCTTCACTTATACGTAATCCACACCCAAATATCAAAACAACCAAAGCCCAATCACGTGCCGCAACCCACGGTTCATTCATATCAATCGCACGTATTGCATTGTGCATATCTGCAACATCTGTGGTTTCGATTGCTTTTGATAATTTACGTTCAACCTTGGGTGAAGATATTAATCCAATCGCATCATTTTGAATGTTTTTATATCGTCCCAACCATTTATAGAACGTTCGAAGCGATGACAAAGCGCGTGCCGTTGATTTATGTGTTAATTCACGTTTTGCACGATCTGCCAACCAACCACGAAACGAGAAAGTATCGGCCGCCCCAACGTCTGTCAATTTGACATTACCATTGTCAAACCGACCAAAAAAATTCACAAAATCACGAATATCGTTTTCGTATGCAGATGCAGTATGTGTTGAATAATTTTTCGTATTCAACAAATAATCAATAAATTCAGCAATTATATCATTCATTTTATTTCAAAAGTTGCAGATACAGTGACTGTGATTTCTGTGTCTTTGCCGACAATACTGCCGCCTGTATCAAAAGATTCTGCTGTTGCCATTTTTGCGCCCATTAAACGATAATTTGCGACAGGGCGTTCTTCATAAGACACATTACCATAAGATACATTTAATAATTTACCGGCTTTTAACCCATCTGTTGCAACCAAAGCATTTGCACGTGTGCGTGCGTCTTTGACCGCAATCCCCAAACATTTTTCCATTGCAGGTTTTAATGTTTCTTGGGATGTGAACATGCGCAAATTGTTTGTGAATACATCCGGTTGTCCCGCATATTTATTTAATACAGATGCAATAATTTCTGGATCTTTGGCGGAAACTTCAACAGCAATAGTCGTTTCTATGCCCAAATTTTCATCTGTTTCTGTTGCACGATTCCATCTGGTTTTTTCGTACGAATTAAATTCTGTCGTTTGCATTTTTACATCAACAGTTTTTAAATAATCGGTAATTGCCGCCATTTTCTCGGTTGCCGCTTTCATAGATTTTGCAGCATTTTTATCAAGTGTTGTCACACGCAAAGTAATTGCTGTTCTGTCTTTTGGAACAGATGTTAAGCATTCGCCATTTACATTTATTTTACGAATTTCGTGTGGTTTTGTTATATCTTTGACCAAAGCAACGAATAAAAAGCCAAATATTAAACAAAGCGATAAAATTTTTAATTGTTTTTCCATATTCTCTCTCCTTTAAGTTGATTTTTATAATCCTAACATTTTCTTTTTAACTTTTGCGACCATACGTGAAGCCACAATTCGTGCACATTCTGCACCTTTTTCCAATATTGCATCTATTTCAATCGGGTTAGCCATTAATCTTTCGTATTCCATGCGTGGTTTTTCCAAAACAGAATTTATTTTTTCAAACAAAATTGTTTTTGCTTCGCCATATCCCATGCCGCCGTTCAAAAAACGTTTACGTAATGCCGCAACTTCATCGTTGTTTGCAAAGAGTTTATAAATTTGGAAAATGGTGGATTCATCTGGATTTTTTGGTTCTTCTGGCGTTTTAGAATCGGTAATAATCCGCATAATTTTCTTTTTTAATTCAGCACTTGGGCAAAGCAGGGGGATCGTGTTATCATAAGATTTGCTCATTTTTCTGCCGTCTAAACCCGGAATAATCCCACAATCTTCGCCGATAACAGGTTCTGGTAATTTGAATGTTTCACCATAAATATTATTGAAATATCCAGCGATATCACGTGCAAATTCAACATGTTGCTTTTGGTCTTTGCCAACAGGAACAATGTCGGAATTATAAAGTAAAATGTCCGCCGCCATCAAAACAGGATAGGTATACAATCCCATATTAACCCCAGAATCAATATCAACACCAGCTTCGGTATTTTTTTCAACCATGGCTTTATAAGAATGTGCACGATTCATTAACCCCTTTGGTGTCACGTTCATTAAAAATTCGGTTAATTGATATATTTCGTTTATATCAGATTGGCGGAAAAATACTGTGTTTTCCAAATTTAATCCCATAGCAACCATTAACGCCGCAATTTCATAAGTGTGTTGTTTAATTTCTTTTGCATTATGTACAGCATTCAACGCATGCAAATCAGCAATAAACATAAACGTTTTGTGATTTTGAGACATTTCAATCAAAGGTTTCAATGCGCCAAGATAGTTGCCGATATGTGGCATACCTGTGGGTTTAATACCAGTTAAAACAATTTTATCATCCATAATTATAACCTTTTTGTTTATGATACGATAATAACACTTTTGTATAAAAAATTCCAATAAAAAATCCCGCAAGTTGCGGGATTATATTATCTGTATGTTTTCTATTAACGTGAATAGAATTCGACGACCAATTCTGGGAACATCTGCACAGGATATGGAACGTCTTCAAATGCAGGTACACGGGTAAATGTAGCCGTGAAACTGTTGCTGTCCACATTGATGTAATCTGGGAAATTGCGTTCGCCAGATTCCAAAGCCAACACAACCAAAGGCATTTGTTTTGCTTTTTCGCTGACAGTGATAACATCGCCCGGATTTACACGATACGAAGCAATTTTAACACGTTTGCCATTGACATAAATGTGACCATGGCTGACCAATTGACGTGCAGAAAACACAGTTGGTGCCAATTTAGAACGATATACAACAGCATCCAAGCGTCTTTCCAACAAACCAATCAAATTAGCAGGTGTGTCACCTTTCATATTATCAGCTTCCAAATAATAGGCATGGAATTTCTTTTCGCCGATATTACCATAATATCCTTTCAAGGTTTGTTTTGCACGCATTTGTTTTGCGTAATCAGAAGACGAAGCCCCACGGGATGTTGGTCCATGTTGACCAGGTTTATATTTGCGTTTATTGAATGGGGATTTAGCCTGACCCCAAAGATTGCAACCAAGTGAACGGCCAATCTTTAATTTACGAGTGCTACGTTTTGCACCAGCTCTTGCCATAATTTATCCTTTTGTTTTTGGTTTTTATTGTGCCGAACACTTCACAGAATCCTTATCTCAATCGGGACCAAAAGACACCATTGATTAATCAGTTCTGGTTATCCAGCAACGCATATTTTATATATTTTTTTAACAAATGCAAGAAAAATCCGCCCAAAATAGGGCGGTTTATTTATGATTATGTCAACACAAAATGAACGTTGTATTGTGGTTTTTTACCCGCACCAAGCGATGCATGAACAACTTTGTTTGATGCTATATGGACCGCTTTATACAGGTTATCTTGACTTTTTCGTTCTTTTTTTGTTAATTTATCAATCGCATTAGTGATTTCAATTTGGATTTGACGTTTCATAAAACCTGTATCATCAGATTCGAATACCCCTGCGCTTGACACTTCTGGAACACCCTTTAAAAATCCTTTTTTATCTATGGGTAATGTCACAAATATAGCGCCATTTGAAGCAATCTTTTTGCGATTTTTATAAACAGGATCTTCAACACTACGTTCTGTTTCGCCTTCTACAACAACAAATCCTGTTTGCACAGATTCGCATACGTATGGTTCTTCACCATCTTTTAATGCAACGACATCGCCATTATGAACAATCATCATATGTTTAGCGCCACCACGTTCCATCGCCATTTTACCATTTAACATTTCGTTTATATATTCACCATGCATTGGAATCGAAATTTGAGGATGGACCATATCATAAAAACGTTCAAATTCAGGACGCCCAGCATGTCCAGATGCATGAATATGATCTGTATCAAATATAGTGTATGTTTTTATACCCATACGTGCTAATTTGTTATAAAGATGCGAAACATCTTGTTCGCGACCAGGAATAATAATAGCACTGAACACAACAGTATCTGTTGGTAATAATTTTAATTCTTTTACATGACCATTGCAAAGACGGGTTAACATAGCAAACTTTTCACCTTGGGAACCAGTTAAAAACACCGCTTGTTTTTCAGCTGGCAAATCTTTGATTTCTTCAAATGTATAAACATCGTCTTTGTCCAAATATCCGTATTCAATGCCAATTTCACGGAATTCAGGTAATCCTACATATGGCACAGGATTTGGATTACTGCGTTCTTTGATTGCGGCAACCCGTCCCGAAGCATGTGCGGCTTCGGCGAACATTTTAATGCGTGCCAAACTTCTGGAATATCCGGTCACAAATACACGTCCTGGTGCTTTTTTCATAATTTCGGTTAATGTATCACGAACCTGAACTTCAGTTGTTTGTGGTGTTTGACGTTCACTGGATGTAGAATCACAAACGCATGCCAACAATTTTGGATCAGAACCAATTTCTGCCAATCTTTCATAATTTGTTCCTGGTTCAATAGGATTATCATCGTTAAAAGTCCAATCCCCAGTATGCAAGATTTTTCCAGCCGGTGTTTTTATAATTAACATTTGTGCTTCTGGAATTGAGTGCGAAACATGAAAAGTTTCAACAACAAACGGATCTAAATCCAATTCTGCGCCGTTTGCATCAAATTCGATAATATCTTTTTTTGGATTATAATCTATTTCAATACCATTAAAAGTGCGGCGTAAAATTTCAGCAGGAAAACGTGTGCAATAAATCGGTTTTTTAAACTTTGGCCAAATGAATTTAAGCGCACCAATATGATCTTCGTGTCCATGGGTCATAACAAAAGCAACAACATCTTTTTTATGTTTCTCAAGCCATGTTGTATCACAATATTGAACATCACCAGCACCGATTTCTTCTTCTATGAATCCCATACCACAATCGACAATTAGATATTTACCACGATATTTATACACATACATATTTTGACCGACATGTTCCAACCCACCCAATGCCATAAAATATATTTTATCATCGTTTGTATCGTTTTCATGTTCCGGTTTGTCCGCAATTTTTTCTTTAACTTTGACCATAAATACATCCTTTTGCTTTGTTATTGCAAATTTTTTTGGCGCACCCAGTGCGAGTCGAACGCACAGTCTTTGCCTTCGGAGGGCAATGCATTATCCAGTTATGCTATGGGTGCACGATAGCGTATATTATACACTATTGTGACAACATTGCCAGCATAAAATCGTCTAAATCACCATCTAACACAGCCGCAGAATCAGTCTTTTCAACGTTTGTTCGAACGTCTTTAACCAATTGATAAGGGTATAAAACATAATTTCGTATTTGGCTGCCCCATTCAATTTTCTTTTGAGCGGCCTTTGCAGCATCTTCTTCGGCTGCACGTTTTTGCATTTCTAATTCGTACAATTTGGAACGCAACATTTTCATTGCCATATCACGATTTTGAATTTGACTGCGTTCATTCTGGCAAGTCACAACGGTATTTGTTGGAATATGCGTGATGCGCACAGCAGAATCTGTCTTGTTAACATGTTGCCCCCCCGCACCGCTTGCGCGATAAGTATCAATACGTAAATCTTTTTCATTGATTTCAATTTCTATGGAATCATCAACGTCTGGCCATACGTCAACCGAAGCAAAACTGGTTTGGCGTTTTCCATTCGCATTAAAAGGTGAAATTCGTACCAGTCTGTGAACCCCAATTTCGTTTTTTAACCAACCAAAAGCACGTTCACCAGATATTCGAAAAGTTATGCTTTTTATACCCGCAACATCGCCTTCGTGTTCTTCAACGGTTTCTGTTGTGAAACCATGTCTTTCGCACCAACGCATATACATGCGAGATAACATTTGCGCCCAATCTTGTGCTTCTGTGCCACCAGCCCCAGATTGAATAAATAAAAATGCGCCATTATTATCCATTGGGTCAGAAAACAAGGTTATAAATTTTGCTTTGTGTGCTTTTTCGCTAAGCGCAGATATAGCATTTAAAACGTCTGTGTCTTCGGGGGATAATTCATACAACTCAACCAGATTTTTGTATTCTTTTTCCAAAGAGTTTAATTCGTTTAACTGTTTTTCCAAACTGGATTTTTTTTGTAAAATATTTCGGGCATAATCCGGATTATCCCAAAGATTTGGCAAATTCACAGTATTATTTAATTTGTCTATTTCTGTTTGTATTTTTTCCGGGTCAAAGAAACCCCCTTACGGCAGAAATGTCGTCAAATATTTGATTAAGAATTTCGTTGTTAACCAAAGCCATGCCAAGAATATAGCCAATTTATTAGTCTAAATCAACTTTTTTATGTTTTTTTTCAAAGAATTATTGCGTTGCAATTGAATTTATGGTACAATGTTTTCAACGAGAGGGATTTTTCATGAAAAAGAATTTATTTGCATTTGGTTTGATTGGTGCTTGTTTGGTGGCAAATGGGGCGCTGGCCGTTTCCGCAGGAACTGTCGCAAACGATACGGCACGTGCGTTGGTGTATACTAATTCTGCTGGATTATCCACGGGTGGAAGTCGTGGCCAAAAAGGTGTTGTTAATGCATACATTCAAAACCAACGTAATACGTATTTCATGATTACAC
>CAMVPZ010000012.1 GCA_947169505.1 uncultured Pseudomonadota bacterium | reverse complement strand
TGTTCTTGATTTTGGTTTTGTGCGGTAGCGGCCTGGGCAGCTGCTTGTGCGGCGGCGATGGCTTCTTGACGGGCTTTGTATGCGGCGCATTCTGCAGAGTTATAGTGTGACGAATCGCTACACCATTCGGCTTCGGTTTTCGCATTTATTGTTTTATATGCGACCATATCTTTGTATGGTTCCAAACCCGCACGTTCGTTTTCCATGCGTTCATAAAATGATAAATCTGCATACGTTGTTGGAAAGTCAGTGGCGGACACATTGTAATTGTCCGCCCCGTTTTCGTTTTGTAAACTTTGTAATTCTTCGCTTCGTTCGCGTATTTCCATTTGCCATTTTGTTGGCTGTTGTTTATACGGATTTTCAAATTTTATTCCACCAGAATCATTTAAATCTGGATTTGGCACCGTTGCACTGGGGAACGCAGTCGGGCGATTCGGTAGTGTGTTTCCGTATTGCTGAACATACGATTCAAAAACCCCGTCCAAATATCCGGAACATGCAGATACATAATTTGCACCCGGCAAATTAGAAAGTTGAACCATTATTGTTGGGCGAATTTCAGTTAAATCAGTGTTTTTACAATTGTCACGTGCCATACATTGTGCCGCCACCAAAGATTGAACCACTTTGATACAATCGTCGGCATTTAAATCTGCGCCCTGGACATACACAGGTTGTGGCAAGCGTTGGTTATATGGTGCATTCGGTGACCAAAATGGATTTGTTGAATAATTTTGCACGTTTTGAATTTGACCGTATTGTGAAAATATAGGCACAGCCGCCCTGGCAACCAAACCACAAAATGCGCATACAAAAACAATCAGCAAAGATTTAAAATAACTTTTTTTCATCCTTTCCTTGTTTTTTTATTATATCAAAAATTGCATTATAATCAAAGACAAAAATCCGCCAATTAAAAAGAACGGTGCAAATGGAACATATTTTTCACGTCTTTTCCAATTCCAAAGATATGCCAACACACAAGATATAATCATGGCAATTCCCAATCCCATGGTGCCAAGCCATATTCCGCCAGCCCCCAATAGTTTTATATCCCCCATACCAATTGGTGGGTATTTTTCTGCTTTCTTGGCAAAGTGTTCAAATATAAAGCCCACTATCAAGCCCAGACAGTATCCCATAGCACCACCAACAACCGAATCGGCAATCGTAATCGGCCATGGAAAAAATGTTGCAGTCAATAATCCTGCAAAAAGGAACGGAAACAGGTACACGTCTGGGATAATCCTGCGCCGCAAATCCGCCGTCGCCATACGATAAGCGCAAAATCCAGCGCCAATTAACACCAACGAAAAAAATATATAATAAATCATGTTTTCTCTCTTGCCTTTCGATTCGTTTTTATGATACAATTATATTCGATATAAAAACAAGGGATTTTTTATTATGAGCAAAGGTTGGGACAGCGGTATGCTGAAAAAATTAAAAGCCTTGGTTGGCAAAGGCTTGTCGACTGCGGAAATGGGTAAAAAATTGGGCATGTCCAAAAATGCAGTGGTTGGTAAATTGAATCGTTTGGGCTGGAATTCCAAAGCTGCGGACGTCGAAACTAAAAAGACTGTCAAAACGTCAACAAAAACAAAAAAGCTTAAAGAAAAGGTTGTTGTAAAGAAAACAAAGCCTGTAGTGGCTGCGAAAAAAAGCGTCAAAGAAAAAACAGTATCGACCAAAAAAGAAACTGTGGTCAAAGCGACAGTCAAAGAAAAGCCTGTTGTAAAAACGGCTTCGAAAAAAACGAAAAAAGATTTGGCTTTGCACGAATTGTTGATTCAACATGCTTTGCAAATGGCGAATTTAAAACAAAATCAATGTCGGTGGCCAATTGGGGATCCTGATTCTGATAATTTCCATTTTTGTGGGGAAACTGTGTTTTCGGGAAAACCATATTGCTATGAACATTGTCGTCAGGCTTATCAATTAACCCCACCAAAGAAAAAATAAAAACAATGGAGTAATCCTATGATTGGCGAGAGAGAAGATTTTAATAATTCCATAACAAATTACGGTTCTTTGATTATGCGACCGTATGATGTTGATGGTAATGAAATAAATGCTTTTTATGATTCAAGTGATAATTTAGTGTTTGTTTTGGATAATACGATAAATTCTCGTAAGCCAAATGTTTTGTTGGTTATAAATCCTGATGGTGATAAAAAATGGGATGAAATATTATCTGGGGATTATGGGGTTGATTTGGAAACGATTCGACCTAAACAAGACAACAAATATCAAAAATTAGATATCGAATATTCTGGATTGGGTGTTTATGATAATTTGATAAAGGCGTATAATTCGGGTGATTCTTTGGATGATGCGTTAAAACAATTATCAATTTTGCGTGATTCTGCGGTGCGACACAGTGCTATGATGCGATTGAATGTGGCAAATGAAATAATTGCAAAAACAAATACTACGATTGTGAAAACCAAAGAATCTATTGTTAGATTACAGACACGATTAAAAACTTTGCGTGCCAAATTAACAGAGGCTAAAAAAGGAATTGGTCGTGTGCCAACGAAACAATCTGCGGCCAAAATTTTAAAGTTGGAATCCCAGATAGAAGCGACAAACGAAAAATTAAATCGTGCCAAAGAAAGATTAAAGTCTGCACAACGTCGTTTGGAAACGGCGACTGTGGATGCAGAATTGGCAAGTGATTTATTAAATCAATCGACAGAAGATATTGAACAAACAGCGAACAAAAAAGATTCTTTGATTGTTGCGCCAAAAAACCGGGTTGCAAAAGTGGAAAAGAAAGAATCTTTACCACAAATTATTGAGCCTGTTTTTGATGACAAAGAATCAAATGAAGAAAAGGAAATGGAAGTCATGGATTATAATGAAAAAGTTGTCAATGATGACGATAACGATTTGGTTGAAGAAGAAACAGTCGAAGAAGAAACCCAAAATGATGTTAAACCTTTGTTCAACCAAGATCCAAAAATTTTAAATGATGATATCGCTTTCAAACCGATAAGTTTTAAAGCGCCTGGTGTAATTGATGATGAAAATGGTAAAGATGATGCACCTGTGTTAAACAAAGATATGATTACAACAGAAGAAACGGTGGAAGGAACAACAGAAGAAAAAACCGAAAAACCTGTTTTGGAATCTATGACGTCTATAGAAAATATTCCAGAATATCAAATGATGACACCGGAAAAATTTGAAGAAGATGAAATTGTTCCGGTTGTTAATGAACAAGAAGATTTTGAAGAACAAGAAACTTTTATTCCGGAACCTGTGTTGCAAAATGCACGGCAACAAGAACCGGTATTTAACGAGAAAATAGAAGAACATACAGAAGAAGAAAAAAATGTTGTTATGCCGGAGCCTGTGGCACCAAAATCACCTGCCCCTGTTATGCCGGCATCGCAACAAACACCACAATTTGAAAGACCCGGTTTAATAGAAGATGTTTATGTTAAAAACACAAAACCTACATTCACGTATTATTTGCTGTTGATTCTTTTGATTGTGTTGGCTGTGTTTACTTTGTGGTTGTACCAGAAAAAAGTTAAAGTTGGTGTTCCTGTATTAACTCCGGTGGCTGAACAAGTTGAAAAAACAGAAAACACGGATAAACAAAATACCTTTAATGTGAAAAAACAGAAAAAAACAACGCAAAAAGTTCAAACAGTGGAAGAAGTTGATGATATGCCGTTGTTTTTGGATGAAAAACCAACAGAAAAAGTTTCTATCACAGAAGAAACGACGCCCGCAAAAGAAGAACAGGAAGTAATTTATGAAGAAGAACCTAGTGTGCAAGAACCTGTTGCACCTCAGGTTGTTGGTGATGTGCCTGCTCGTGTGACGGGGTCTGGACAAGAAGAAATTTTGGATTCAAATGTTTCAGAAGAAGATGTTTTGGCAAAAAAGCCTGTGTATGAACCAGGCTCAAAATATGATGAAATGTTTATTGCAGAAGACGATTATGTCGAAGTGAATACTGATAGTGAAAGTGCCGATGTTATTTATGAACCAGAAGTAGACGTTGACTATGCAAATGAACAAGAATTTGTCGAAGAAACAGAAGACATGGAAACTGAATATGTTGATAATCCTTTCTTTGATGCAGAAGAAGCACAATATCAAAAAGAACAAGCAGAATTATATTATGAATAATAAGAAAGAACCGCCATTTTTATGGCGGTTCTTTTTATGAATATTTTTTATTTTTCGATTACAACCACCGCCGCAGAAAAATTATCTTGATCAGAAATGGACAACATTATATGTGCGTCTGGGCCAGCCAATTCTTTTAATGCGCTTTTAGCGCCACCGGCGATAAGTAATTCTGGTCGTCCATTATCATCGTGAACAACAGATATATCAGAAAAAGAAATATTATCACCGAATCCGGTTCCCAATGCTTTTAATGTTGCTTCGCGGGCAGCCCAGAAATTAGCCAAATGTTTTTCACTTCTGGCATTGTCATTGTTTGCGTATTCCAATTCTTTTTTTGTGAATATGCGTTGTTTTTTAAAAGCAGACCAATCCAAAAATCTGTCGCTTTCTACCAAATCAATTCCAATTCCTAGTATCATTGAAATCCTTCCTTTTTTATTATTCATGCGAATACTAGTAATATTTCACCGATTCGTGCAAGTAAAAAATATAATCATATAAATACAAATTGAAAAGTGTTGATTTTTTAATATGTTATGATAAAATTCCAAAGAATAAAAAACATACGAAACCAAAGGAGAATGTGATGTTTGATACAAAAAAGTTAAAAACATTCTCTTGGGTTAATGTTGGAAACCCAGATCACGAAGATTTTGAACGTTTATTAAATGAATATAAGATAGATGAAGATACTATATCTGATATTTTAGATATGGATGAACAACCACGTATTGAAATCGAAGATGATTACAAAGTTATAATTGTACGTTTTCCAATTACTAATCGTGAAGTTGATACCACGTGGCATACTGAACCATTGTCTATTATTTATTCAAGCAAGCACGTTATCACTGTGTGTCGTAAAAGATGCGATATGTTGGATAAAATCAAAGACGATGAAATGAATTCTCGTGAAACTTTCATTTTAAATATAATTTGGTATATCGCTGAATCTTATTTGCGTGCGTTGAAAGAATTAAATAAAAAAGTTTTGGCATCTAAAAAAACTTTACAGGAACGTATTCGTAAACAAGAACTGATGCAATTGTTAGAGGTTGAAAATGCCTATACGCTTTATATGGCTTCGTTAAAGGGTAATTTAACCGTTATGGATAAAATTGATAAAATGCGTGGCTTTGTAAAAGATGAAGACAATCAAGAATTGGCAGAAGATACCCGAATTGAATTTAATCAGGCAATTGAAGTTGTGACCAGTTATAGTAAGATGTTAAAATCAATCAAAGAAACTTTTGAAAGTGTGATTAATATTGATTCAAACACTTACATTAATCGGTTGACTGTGTGGAATATTATTTTGATGGTACCAAGTGTTTTGGTTGGTTATTATGGCATGAATATGGAGTTGCCATATACTGAAAATGCACATACAGCCATCGTGATATTTATATCTATAATGATTTTGTTGATTGGATATGGGTTATATACCATCGCCAGACGCCGTGTGTTTTAAGTAAAAATCGCCGTTTGGCGATTTTTTATTGGGTATGTTGTTTTATATAATTGAAATTTGTGTCTATATCATCACTTGGTAATTTTATGTTGTAAAAAATAATGTTTGGTTGTTGTGAAAGCCATTCTATTGCCGGCATAGTTGTTGATTTGAATGCGGCAATACGTTTGCGTACAGCGGTTTCATCATTGTCGTCCGGACGATTTCCGCCCTCTTTTATTCTGTTTTGAATATGTGCCAACATTGTTTCTTCGCTGATATTTAAAAAGATAATTTTTATATCAAATTTATCAGCATAATTTTCAACCAACCATTTTGCCTGACCCATTGTGCGTGGAAATCCATCCAAGATTAAATCTTTGTCTGTTTTTATATAATTTGCAATTATTGGAAACAATTCGGTATCTGTTAATAATTCGCCACGTGTAATTTTTTGATAAATTGCGGAATCTTTTGGCATTTGCCGCAAAATTGCGCCCGCTTCTACGTAATTAAAGTCATGTTCTTTTAATAATAAATTGGCAAAAGTCCCCTTACCTGAGCCTTGCCCACCCATAAAAACAATCATTTCTGGTTTTGTCATAATGAATCCTTTTCTTGCTTTTTAATTTTATCATTAAACATAAAAAAATCCCACAAAAAAGTGGGATTTTTTATTAAAAATAATCGAAATTATTTTTTACTGTTTTCGATTGCAGCACCCAAGATATCACCCAAAACAGAGCCAGAATCTGCTTCGTTTGCAAATTCTTTGACGGCTTGTTTTTCCAATGTCACTTGTAATGCACGGACAGACAATTTTACATTGTTGCCATCAACAGAAACAACTGATGCTTCCACAGAATCACCGATGCTGTATTTGGAAGTATCTTGTTCGTTCTTTTCGCGAGACAAATCTGTTTTACGGATTGTTCCACGTACGTCACCAGGCAAAGCCAAGATTAATTCATCTGGTGTGATTTCAGAAACGGTTCCGCATACCACAGCGCCCTTTTTCAAAGTTGTTGCGTTGCTTTCTGCGTTTTCTGTTAATTGTTTAATACCCAATGTGATACGTTCTTTTTCTGGATTAATATCCAAAATTTTCGCTGTCACTTCTTGGCCACGAACGAATTTCTTCAATTCTTCTTCGTCCAGTTTATTCCAAGACAAATCAGAAATGTGAATCATACCGTCTAATTCTGGTGTCAATGCAACAAACAAACCAAATTCAGTTGTGTTTTTAATTGGGCCAGTAATAACATCGCCAACTTTGTGGTTTTCAGCAAATTCTTTCCATGGATTTGGTTGCAATTGTTTATAACCCAATGAAATACGACGTTTTTCTTGGTCAATATCCAAAACAACAACGTTGATTTCTTGACCGTTTTGCAAAACTTTGCTTGGGTGAATGTTTTTGTTTGTCCAAGACAATTCAGACATATGGACCAAGCCTTCGATATTGTTGCCCAAATCAATGAATGCGCCGTAATCTGTCAAAGATGCAACTTTGCCGGTCACTGTATCACCAACATTGAATGCTTTGGAAGCGGTTTCCCAAGGATCTTCTTCCAATTGTTTTGCACCCAAAGAAATACGATGAGATTCTGGATCAAATTGAATAACTTTGACCTTGATTTTTTCGCCGACGTGAACCAATTCACGTGGATGATTGATGCGTTTCCAAGATAAATCTGTGACGTGCAACAATCCATCGATACCACCCAAATCAACAAACACACCATAATCTGTGATGTTTTTGACTGTACCTTCGACAACTGCACCCAATGAAATGTTTTTCATTGCTTCTTTTTGTTGTGCAGCGATTGTATCAGCTTGGATAGCACGACGAGATACGATTGCGTTTGTACGCAAAGCATCCATTTTTAATACACGGAATTTGTCTTTTAAGCCGATTAAAGATTTGGCATCACGTACCGGTTTATGGTCGACCTGGCTGGATGGCATAAATGCGAACACACCATTGATGTCGACAGTATAACCACCACGAACAACATCAATAATTGTACCTTCTGGATCGATACCTTCGGCAACAGTCTTTTCCAAATCTTTCCATGCTTTTTCAGCACGTGCTTTGGTATAAGACAATACAGCCGTTCCTTCGCGGGATTCGTATCTTTCAACGAAAACGTCGATGATATCGCCAACAGAAGGGACAGATGCACCAAATTCTTTTAAAGGAATACGACCTTCGGATTTTAAACCAACGTCTACAAAAGCAAAATCGCCACGGATGTCTTTGACGGTTCCTTTTGTAGCATATCCTTGTAAAGTTTCTTGGGTGCCATAATTTTTATCAAACATCTGGACAAAATCTTCGCCAGATAATGGGTTAAATAAATCTTTGGATAAATCTTTCATGAGAATTTATAACAAAGCTTGCCATCGTCATGTTTTCTGTTTTTAAGACGAGGTCTTGTGGGGTTAATCGGATTGAAATTGCGCCCACCCGCAAAATCCAGCACATTATATAGAGTTTTTTTAGTAAAATCAAGTAAATTCAAATAAAAAACACCATAATTGGCGTTTTTTATATTATTTTAGGTGTTGACATCTCTTTCAATACTTTTTCTTTGATGTCTAATATTATATTTCGATATGTTCTTTTGTATTCTGCGATGATAGATGCATTCGTTTTTTTAGAAATTTTTGTTGGGCATTTTTTCATGTCTTTTGACATTGGTGATAAAGCCATTCTTTTGATTTTTTTTGCTTCATTTATTTTATTTTGAGGAATTGCATAAAAATCTTTATGTGTCAATTCGTTCTGGTATTCTATATAAATATCCCATGCGCCATGTCTGTTTTTGATTGGGTCGTTTCTGTAATTATTAACCACAATACGGTTTTTATGCAATGATATGTTTTTATCTATTTCTTCAAATATGGAATACAATTTATTGATATTTTCAATGGAATAACTTTTTAAAAATAAGTGTATTATTTCATCAAATAAAAATTTTGTTTTCATTTTTTCTGTTTTTTTTATTGATAAAATCATTTGAGGGGTTTGATTGTGTGTGTGTAAAATATAATGCTCGCTATTATATGGTTTAAATGCACCACGATAAATTTTTGGCATTTTTTTGTATTCTTCAACAGAAACCAAAGGCAAACACTCATCGTTTTTTTGTTTAAGCAAAGTTCTGTATTTTTCAAACAAAGTGACAAAAAATTCCATATGAAATAACATTTGTGTTGATGTATCAAAATTTTTATACATGTTGTCATAAAAATCACAAATGTTTTCTTTTTTGTATAATATCAAAAACGCTTTTTGTGTTTGGGCCAAAGCATCATTTACAAGAGGTGTGCTGTTGTTTACATTATTTAATAATTTTGTTGGATATGTATTTTGTATTGTTTCAAAATTGTTTGAGGTGGTTTGTAAAATATTTGTCATTTGTATCAATCTCTTGGTTAGTTTATGCTATTGTACACCAAATCTTGTATTTGTCAAAAAAATTATAAAAAAGCAAACCGCCCAAACGGGCGGATTGTTTACAGAAAGGATTTTTTATCTTGCTACTTCACCTTTTAATGCGGGATGGCACATATAATCTTTTAATGTAAAACCATCTTTGGCAGACCAATTCAGCAATCCGTTCCAGTTGTTGTCCGGAATTTCAACGGTTGGCAATTTTTTTGGTTGGCGTAAAAGTTGAGTTTTTACCTGTGGAATATGGTTTTCATAAATATGAACATCGTGCAACTCTCCGCATAAGGTACCAGGTTTGCATCCTAATTCTTTGGCATAAAGCATTAATAACAAAGCATATGAGCCGATGTTATATGGCACACCCAAAAACATATCACAAGAACGTTGTGTCCATGTTAAATTTAATTTGCCGTTATGAATTAAAACCTGGTGCATAATATGACACGGTGGCAAAGCCATATTGTTCAAATCAACTGGATTCCATGCGCTTACGAGATAACGGCGGTTGGATGGATCTTTTTTTGCCGTTTCAATAACATAAGCCATTTGATCAAAACCTGGTTTGTTTGGATTATAATTCATTTCAGGATTTTCAGGATTCCATTTATATTCACCGCCAAAATGACGCCATTGCCATCCATAAATTGGCCCCAAATTACGTGTTCCATCAATAATAGTGTTTTCCAGATTTTTTTTGATTTTCTCTGTTAGATTAAAATCGTATTTTTGTATAAGATCAACTACAATTCCACCGTATATAGGCGTCCAAGTTTTTGTGTTTGCCCATTCGTCCCAAATATGGCAATTTCTGTCCTGTAGCCACTTTTTATCTGTATAACCTTTGATAAAAAATTCCAATTCAGTGGCGATATTTTTCAATCCCATTTTTTTAGTCGTTAATAGTGGGAAACCATCTTCCATATTATGTTCGAACCTTGCGCCTGATGAAATACGAATGGTTGGGATACCAGTGCGATTATCAGACAAAGTTCCGTGTTCAAGACAATTTTGTAAAATATCAAGATATGCTTTCATTATAAAAATCCTTTCGTTTATCTCTCTGGTTCCCCTTTGGGTTTTCAAATTATCAAAATAATGATTTTGTGTCAACAAAAAAACCGCCAAATTGGCGGTTTCCTTTGTTTTTTATTTAACGGTTGCCTGTTTGAATAATTCATCAGCCGGCACAGATTTTTCTTTGTGTTTCACTTTGGTCAACATAGCGTCCAAAGCTTTTCTTTCAAAAATCATGCCACGCAACATAGCAAGCGCATTTTGATTTTTATTATAAAATTCAAATATTTGTTTTGGATCAGGATAACGAGATGCTTCATCCCAAATAGCCTGTTGCAGGTCGTTATAGGTCACTTCCACTTTGTGTTGTGTGCCCCATTCTGCCAAAACCAATCCCAATTTAACACGACGTTCTGCTTCTTTCTTTTCTTGTTTTTCATCCCATTTGTGATCTTTGCAATTTTTGTCATCACAATGAGCATGTTGGGCGTCGTGTTCTTGTTTCGCCATGTTTAATTCTTGGTCAACCAAAGTTTGTGGTAATTCCATTTTTACTTTGTCGCCCAAAAATTCCAACAATTCGTTACGCATTTCACGTTGTGCAGCATCTGCGTATTGATTGTTAATGATTTTACGAATGTGTTCTTTTAATTTTTCAACAGATTCTTGACCAACCGCTTTTGCCAATTCGTCGTTCAATTCAGGCAAAATATGTTTACGGATTTCATGAATTTTAACTTCGAATCTGGCCTGTTTGCCAGCCAAGTTTTCTGCATGATATTCTTTTGGAAAAGTCACGTTTACATCAAATTCATCCCCGGTTTTGTGCCCAATAATTTGGTCTTCGAATCCAGGAATAAACGCACCAGAACCCAAGACAAGATGATGTTTTTTTGCTTCGCCACCTTCAAAAGCAGTTTTGCCGATGAACCCTTTGAAATCAATAACGGCAACGTCTCCATCAGCGGCGGCATATTTTTCATCTTGCTTTTCAGCAACACTGCGAGATTTACGGATGTTTTCCAAAGCTTTTTCAACTTCCTTTTCATCCAATTTTGCAACTTTTCTTGTCACAGTGATTTTGTCCAAATCGATTTCTGGTAATCCAGGTAAAACATCAAAATCCATAGTAAATTCAACATCTTCACCCATGTTGGAACTTTTGAAATCAACACGTGGTTGTGCAGCCAAACGTAATTTTTTGTCGGCAACATATTTTTGCATGCCTGAATTAATTAATTTATCAATCGCTTCGCCCCATGCGGACGCATTGTATTTTTGACGTAAAATTGTTAATGGAATATGTCCAGGACGGAAACCACGTAATTTAGCGGTTTTACCGAATTCTGTCAAAACGCTGTCAGCCATGTTTTGAACGTCTTTGGCATCAATTTTGCCAGATAATGTGTAATGTAAATCTTTTATTTTTTCTTTTGTAAACATGATTTTTCCTTTGGAATAATTTAATAAAATTAAACTTGCGACAGATTATACAGGCAAAATAAAAAAAATTCAACATAAACATTTATGAAAATAAGTATTTTTGTGTAAAAAATCTTAGTATTACAAATATTTAGTGATAAAAACAAAAAACACCCATGGTGTGGGTGTTTTTCAATTTGAAAACGAAAATGTAAAACATTAACGTTTGCTGAATTGTGTAGAACGACGTGCTTTGTGATAACCGTAGTGTTTACGTTCAACAACACGACTATCGCGAGTCAAGAATCCAGCAGCTTTTAATGCTTTGCGTAAATCTGGTTCCGCTTTTTCCAATGCTTTGGAAATACCGTGTTTCACAGCGCCTGCCTGGCCAGATAATCCGCCACCAGCAACCATCGCAATAACGTCATATGCACCATCACGTTTTGTGACATCAAATGGTTGTACCAAAATCATTTGCAACACAGGGCGTTTGAAATATGTTTTCATTTCAATACCGTTAATTGTGATTTTGCCCTTGCCCGGTACCAAGTATACACGTGCAACAGAATCTTTACGTTTTCCAGTCGCATATGTTGCACCAGACAATTTAGTTGTTGCAGGTGTTGTTTTTGCAGCCGCAGCTGTTTTAGCAGTAGTTTTTTTTGCAGGGGCCGCTTTCTTTTCAGTTGTTTTTTTAGCGGTTGTTTTTGTTGCCGCTGTCTTTTTTGTTTCTGTCATTATTCGCCCCTTTTGTTTTTACGATTTAAAGAACCAAAATCAATAACGATTGGTTTTTGTGCAGCGTGTTTGTGTTCGTTGCCAGCATAAACATGCAATTTAGTCAAACGTTTGTTTGCCAATGCAACAGCGGTGCGACGGCCCATCATACGTTTAACAGCATTTGTGACCAACTTTTCAGGTTTTTCACTGCGCATTTGGCCCAATGTTCTTTCTTTTGTGCTGCCTGTCCACAAAGAATGCCAAAAGAATTTTGTCTTTTCATCTTTGTGACCAGTCAAAGCAACTTTGTCAGCGTTAATGATAATTACATGATCACCACAATCCATGTTTGGTGTCCATGTTGGTTTGTTTTTTCCACGCAAGATGTTTGCGGTATATGCCGCCAAACGTCCCAACGTGCAATTTGTTGCGTCAATTAAATACCATTTGGCTTCTAATTCGCATTTTTTTAACGATTTTGTCGTTGTCATTGTTTTTTACCTTTTTGTTTGTTAAAAATAACGTGCGTATTATGTTGCAAATACGCACAAAAGTCAAGAAAAATCAATATGGTATTATAATACCGGTGATTACATTTCGTTTGGAATCGTTAATCCCATTAAATCGATTGTTGTTGCCAATGTATCAAATGCCATTTTTGCGATATAAAGTCGCCCTGCCCGTGTTTTATCGTCAATATCGTCACGTAATATTGGGCAATTATGATAGAAATTGTTTATTAATTGGCATAAATCATAAGCATAATTTGCAATCATGTCTGGGGCACGATTTTCGTATGCAGATAATAATGTGTGCTCAAAATCCATAATTTCGATTAATAAATTGCGTTCTTCTGGTGTCAATACGTAATCGTTTTGTTTAACAATTTCGGTGTTTGCACGCTTTAAAACAGAATTTAAGCGAACAGCGGTATAAAGCACGTATGGACCGGTTTTTCCTTCGAAACTGGTAACAGAATTTGCGTCAAATATATAATCAGAACTTAAATCATGCATTAAATCATTAAATTTTAATGCCGCCAAAGCTATTGAATTTATGGTTTTGTCATCTAAGTTTTTGCCAGATTCTGTAACACGTTGTTTGACAGCCTCGGTTATCAAATTGATGATATCGTTTAATTCTGCTGCATTACCATCACGGGTTTTAAATGGTTTGCCGTCATTTCCATTTATTGTTCCATAGCCGATGTGTTCAAGATTTTGTATAGAAAACAAATTTGCCAATTCGGCGACACGGAACAACTGTTCGAAGTGTAATTTTTGACGTGCGTCGGTTAAATAAATAATTTTATCTGGGTTATCTGTAATTTTACGATAATACAACGCCATTATATCTGTCGCATCATATGGGCACGCCCCCCGTGAATTACGAAACATTACTGGCGGCATAGGCGCATTATCAGTATCTTTTTTTACAACTATTATCTCTGCACCTTCGCTTTGTTCAATAAGATTTTTCTTGTGTAATATTTTTTCAACGTCTTGTTCGTAAAGCGCAGCGTTTTTTTCACCAAGCGTGTTATCAAATG
>CAMVPZ010000011.1 GCA_947169505.1 uncultured Pseudomonadota bacterium | reverse complement strand
CCGCTTCGGTTTCTGCGAACAAAGCCTCAATTTGTGGGCCAGTCAAACCGATGTATTTAATTTTTTGAACAACGTCTTGGAAATCTTCTGTGGCGGCAGCCAATGCAGCCTCAGTCTTTTCGTAATTTTTGATGTTTTTGGAACAAGAACATCTGCCCTGGTTATCATCCAAAACATTACAATAATTATCCATACATGCCGCATACTGTGCCTTGCAATAATCGGTCAATTCTGCAATCGCAGTCAAATTTGTTGTTGTGGATGTGACATCTTCTTGGGTCAAGGTAGGTGTTGTTGCAACCGGTGTGATAGTACTTGATAAACGTGCCGTTGAACGACGATTTGCAGTACCAATACGTGCATTATTCGCATTATAAAGCGGTGCAGAAGAAGATGTTAATACACTGGTTGTGCCAGAATTTACACGGTTAGCCGCAGGCAACACAGAACCAGTCGTTCCAACACGTGCCGTCACAGGACGTGAAGTTTGTGTTCTGCGTGAAGATGTTGCACTGCGTGAAGCAGCACTTGAACCACGGCTGACAACATTGGGTGTTTTGGCAGTACGAGCAGTGGTTGTTGTGCGTGCCGTTGTAGCGCGTGTCGATGCAACCGCACGTGAAGATGCGTTTGTTCGGGATGATGTATTTGTTCCCGCCGATATTGCACGTGATGCAGCCGTCGAACGATTAATGTTTGTCCGTTTGGCAACATTTTTATTAGCGATTTCATCCGTTTTTGCTTCATCAACGAAATTCTCTTCGTCATTTATTACATCGTCAGTGTATTCAATTATTTCATCGTAATACACCGGCGCAACTTCTGCGAAAGCAGGCAAAATCAGCAAACTACTTAATACTGTGATAAATCTTTTCATTTTTTACACCCTTCCTTGTGTAATAATTTTATCACATTAGTCAAATCTTTACAAGCACAAATTATATATTAATCTGTAATTTTTAAACTGGGGCGAATTTTACGCAAATTGGATAAAGAATTTTTTTGCGCATTTGCGAAATCAGATGGATTCCAAATTTGAAAGCTGTTTCCACGACCAACAAACAAAGCGGTATCCGTTATATTTGCATGCTTTAATAATTCAGGCGGAATAATTATACGACCCGTCACATCAAAAGTTAATGGTCGTGCATCTGCAAAAACAAGGGCGGTTAAATCGTCCAAATCATTATCGAACATGCCCATTTTGTCAGTGGCATTTGCAATTTTTTCCATGCGGGACATGGATAATCCCTCAATACAATTATGTGTGAAAGAACGATAAAGCACAACCCCAGGAAAATTTTCATTGTTAAGTGAAGAACGAAAAGCAGCCGGAACAGAAATACGTCCCTTGGTATCCAAACGATTTTCATAAGATGAAAGAAAAAGACCCATTTTAAATATCCGGTATTTATTGTTGCTTTTGTTCTTCAAGTGCGAATTTAGCAAATGTTTTTATGGTTGTCAATGACAAATAATAATCAATTTATGGGATTTTATGGTTTTATGTGTTGTAATGCTGTAAAATCTGGTATTTTTTAAATAAAATACAAATAATTAAATTTTGCACTTGACCTGCGATTCGTTTTTGTTCTAAGATGGTTGTATAGACAAGCAGAAGGAAGGAAAAGGGCCCCAGAAATTCGGGAAAAACCGGAAATCTGGAAAATTTTAACAATTGGGAAAAAATAAAAATAAAAAATTGTAAATACATCGGTAAATACAATAATTTTTTGTTTTTTCTTACAAACAAAAAAGGAAGGGGGAAACATATGTCAAAAAACATAAAAGAGATAATGATTGCTCTGGATAAAGTTTTGACAACGACTGTATGGGTTAACGCTGATCGGCAAATCGTTTCTTTAAGTGACGAATTGCACATCGGTAAAAACAATGCACCACGTTCTATTGAAGACTTGTCTCGTGGGGCTTTGGTTGGCGCATATGTTTCGTTGCAAATACGAACAGACAATTTCGATGTCGCTGCGGAAAGCTTGGAAACCCAAGATTTGGCGCTGCGTGTCAAAGAAATGGTCTTTGCAGAAGCAAAAAAAATATTGGATGCAGAACACGGCGAAGAAAAATCTTCAAATCGTATGGCTGCATAATTCAGTTTCCGTGTATATGCGGAAGGAAGGGGGTCCCGCCACAATTAAACATGTGGCGGACTTTTTTTATCGGCCTGTGTTTAGCATTCGTACGTCATCAAATTCTGGATGTTGAGTGAATATATGTGAAATATACGGACATATAGAAATAATTTTTCGATGTTGTTTGCGTGCCATTGTGATGATTTCTTGAAGTAAATATAATTCAATTTCTGTTGTGGAATATTTTTCATCTATTTCCGCATCAGAAATTATAATTTTATCAGGTCCTGTGCGTACGAAAAATATATTGCCGATTTTTTCTCCGTTGCAAATTGCGTACATGCGACATCCGTTATCACCAATTTCAAAAGTTATATCTTTTTTGTTCATGAAAAAATCCTGTGCATCTGGTTTTTAATATAACACAGGATATTTTCGTGGCTATAAGATTGATTTCTTTTATAACAAATCGAAATTTTTTCGAATGATTTTTGCGCTTTTGCGCAAAGCATTTGATTCTGTTGTATTCATTTTTGTGTGCAAAGTTTTTATTGCGCCACGTTCACCGATGATGCGTGGTAAGGACATAGCAACTGCTGTTTTTCCAACACCTTCAACAACCGAAGTTGTAAGAATACGTTTTTCGTCATTGATTATTGCATGTAATAAATCTGCGACCGCTGCGCCAATACCGTCCCATGTTGCGCCACGACCTTGGATAATTTCATAGGCTGCGTTTTTAACACGATGTTCAATAGTGTTGCGTGTAGTTTGTGGCAAGGATATTTTTGTTTGTTTACAAAAATCATCCAAAGCAATTCCGCCAACATAAACCGAAGACCAATTTATAACTGAAGAATCACCATGTTCACCCAATACGTATGAAGATATAGAACGTGTCGATACATCCAAATGACGTGATAAAATAATTTTAAAACGGGCAGAATCTAACATCGTGCCGGTACCGATAACACGGCTTGCGGGTAATCTTGATAATTTTTGTGCCAACATAACCATAACGTCCAAAGGATTTGTGACGATAATAATTTTCACATTTTTCGCATCAACGTTATCCATAACACGTGGTATAATGTCTTCAATCACTGTCGCATTTTTGTGCAATAAATCAGTGCGTGTTTCACCAACTTTTTGATTTGCGCCGGCGGCAATAATAACTATATCACTGCCACGTATTGCACGGTAAGTACTGACTGCTGTGATTTTTATATCGTATGAAAAAGCAGATGCGTGTCCTAAATCTTCGGCTGCAGCACGTGCACGTACACCATCCCTGTCAAATAAAACTATTTCGTGTGCAAGACCTGTATTTCGTACGGCTGTTGCAACCGCAGAACCAACTGAACCAACGCCAATGATTGCTATTTTCATGTTTTTCTCCTGTTATATTTGTAATAATTATACCATAAAAAAGTGTTTGATAAAAATATTTATATTTTGCTAAGATTCCCAAGGTCAAAAAGGAAAGATTAGATGAAAAAAATTTTATGCTTTGGTGAAATCACTGATAAATATAAAAACGCAATTGAAAATGCTATGCGTGAATGTCCAGATATATCGGGCTGGGAAACTGCACCAGAAACGGACGAATTGCCATCTGGTGATGAAGAATTAATTTTGATGAAATGCGATATTCACAGTGATGATTTTTTACGTCGTATAATTGCAATAAATAAAAAATTAAAAACGCAAGAAAAATTTTATTTAACACATTGTGCTGTATTTATGGATATAACAAAAAAACGTCCGCCTTTTATTTTAACAGATGCGGCGTGTATTCCGTTCCCAGACGAAAATCAATTAACACATATTATCCAAAATGCGGTCGCACTTTTTGGCAAAGTTTTGAATAAAGAACGTGCACCGTTTATATCACTGATTTCTGCGGGCGGTGATACAAATACCAAATTATCACCTGTATTATATGCATGGTGGACGGCACACAAAGATGAATTTCCGGCGGGGACTTTGCGAATTGAACAATTAGATGTTGCGCTGGATGCGGATGTTCGTAACGAAAAACATTTAACCGGTGAAATCGCAGATATTATTGTTGTTGATAACATTAATACAGGAAACGCAATATTTAAATCTTTGTCGGTAGTTGCGGGAACATTCGAACCATTATGCTTTTTAATGGGTGGAAAAAATACAATAATTTTAAATTCCCGTGGCACAACCCAAAAAGCAATAACAGACAATATATTATTGGCATGTAAGAAATAAAAACACCGCCCAAACGGGCGGTATTTTAATATGATTTCGCAACAAATACATATGACGGGTCTTTGTCATCCAAACAACGTCTGCTGATTTTATACTTTTCAATTAAACCATCAAATTCATCGTTTGTTGTTTGTTCGTATTTAATACGGAAAAATCCAATTTTACCAGATTCCAAAGCAGATTCCAATTCAGCCAAACTGGATACTTCTGTAATCATTGTTTTATTGCGTTTTTCAACGGCAACCAACATATCGTGTTGAATTGTATCTAACATATTTTTTGCATCGTTGATAAAATGTTCGACTGACACAGTTGTTTTAGAAGATTTACCCAAATCACGACGTGTAATTGTCAAAGTCTTTTCATTCATTTCACGTTCGCCGATTTCAACACGTATTGGGGCACCACGTTTTATCCACTTCCACATTTTATCAGAACTGCGCATATCGGTATCATCAACGAATACACGTATATCATGTTTCTGTAATTGTTCACTAACTTCATGTGCGAATTTATTTAATGAATCAGCATTTTCATCACGTGTAATTGGAATAATAACAACCTGATAAGGTGCAACAGCCGGTGGTAATACCAAACCGTCATCGTCAGAATGAGTCATAAACAAACCGCCCATCATTCGGGTTGATGTTCCCCAAGATGTTGTCCAACCATAATTTAATTTACCATCTGTGCCCAAATATTTTATATCAAACGATTTTGCGAAATGTTGTCCTAAATCATGCGATGTTCCAGCTTGTAAAGCCTTGCCGTCTTGCATAATTTGTTCAACCGTATATGTATGATCTGCGCCAGCAAATCTTTCTTCTGGGGTTTTTTCACCCATTATAACAGGTATTGCCAAAACATTCGCCATATATTCAGCATACATTTTATGCATTTTGCGTGCATCTTCATTAGCCTCGCTATGCGTAGCAAAAACATTATGCCCTTCTTGCCAATTAAATTCAGCGGTTCTTAAGAATAATCTTGGACGCATTTCCCAACGCATAACATTCACCCACTGATTTAATTTCAAAGGCAAATCACGATGAGATTGAACCCAACGGGACATTGCTTCACCAATAATTGTTTCAGACGTTGGACGAATAATATAGGCTTCTGTTAATTTTGCATCTGGATCTGGTTGCAAAGAACCGTCAATCATTTTCAATCTGTGATGTGTGACAACCGCACATTCTTTTGCGAATCCTGCGACGTGTTCGGCTTCTTTGTTAAAGAAATTAATAGGTATCAATAATGGAAAGTTTGCATTTAATACACCGCTTGCCTTGATACGTTTATCCATTTCATCACGCATTAATTCCCAAATTGCCCAACCATAAGGTTTAATAGTCATACAACCACGCACAGGTGAATTTTCTGCCAAATCTGCGGCCACAATTAAATTTTGATACCATTCGTTAAAATTTTCACTTCTTGTTGGTGTAATTGCTGTTTTCATTTTTTTACTCTTTATTATTGATTATTTATTTTTCATATATTCTTTTGAAATTATTTCGTGCAGTGTATTTGCCATTTGTTTTCTATCCATACCCGATAAATCGGGAACGGGTAATACATCAATTTCAACCAAGAATCCACCCAATAACATTACATGAAAAACCTGTTCAAAAGCACTTCGTTCCTTTTTACAATGTGGGCCACAATCTTGTTTACAATTATCAAAATAAGCAAAATGATTTGCCATGTCTTCATCGCTTATTTTTGTACCGTCCTTTAATCTGTAATGAATAACTATGGGTTGCACAGTTATACCAGTTTTTTCAACGATATCGAACATAGAACTTTTGAACTGTTTTACATAAGCGCCATTTGTAGTCGTACCCTCTGGAAATATAAACATTGGATAATCAACTTTGTTCAGTTCGGATTTGATTTTATTCAAAGCTTCAATCGCATGTGAAGGGCGACGGTCAATAAAAACCACACCAAATTTTTTTGCAATCCAACCAATCAATGGCCATTCACCAATTTCTTTTTTACCAAAAAATGAACCACCAAGTGCCACAGGTATAGTAGCCATTTCAAATACTGATATATGATTGCACACGCAAAGCAATGGGCGTTTTGTTGATAATTTTCCACGTACTTTGAATTTTACACCAGTCATAAAATTAAATTGACGCATGAAAAATTGCATATATTGAACCGACAATTTACTTTTTGGAATAAGGCACAGGACAAAAGCATTTATCAAAACCAGCGCCCATGCAATCATGAACCATAAAAATTTAATAGGTATGACAAAAATATTTGGTTTACGAATTTCCATTTTTATTTATCTTCGTTTTCTGTCTCTTCTTTGTCAATATATTCAATATCATCAGCATCTTCACGCATAAACAATTCACCAAAAGCACGTATAGCCTTGGCTGTGCCAGTAATAGGTGACATTACAATTCGTGTTAACAAGTGTAAAGGACCTTCCTTAATACCCAATTCATCAAAAGCATTTTCAGAACCAGCAAAATGTTTTTGATATGTTTTATCAACATTTTTTGTTTGAACCAAAACGAACACGTCATACGTTCCAAAAGGTTTATCAACAAATACACCACGACCAAACGTTGCCCCAAGGCGCAAATAACCTTTAATCAAAGGTGTCATTTGCTTTTTTGCTTCGTCTTCATCAACAAAAGCACGTGGTAAAATATTCATTTGGGTTAAACCCGGATTAACACTTGGATCCAAATTTTCTTTTAATACAGTTGCCAACAAATGCGAAGGCGATAAATGATTATAGTAAAGGTATGAAATCGCTTGTGCAGATTGTGCAGGATTCGTCCCAACAAAAGATGGAACACCAAATAACAAAGCAACTTTGCGTTTAACAACATATTCGCAAAGCCCAACCCAAAGCAAGCGCATCACCAAACCGTTTTCACGATATTCGGCTTTGACACATGCACGTGACATTTCTGCGATATTGCCTTTGACCTTTTTTATCTTTGATAAATTAAATTCTTTTTCAGTATAAAAACCACCCATTTTTTCAGCGGCGTCACGATCAATAATACGATAAGTCCCAACAATTTTACCATTATGAAAAACCGCCATATAATCAGCATATGTATCATATGCATCATATTCTTCGCCCAAATTCTTTTGTTCTTCGGTTGGAGTTGCATTTTCTTCCAAACAGAACACTTCATATCTTAATTGACGAACCTGTTTTCTTTCTTCTTTGTTGCGTGTTAATCGAACTTCAAAATCACGAACTTTTATAGCCATAATATATTTCCTTTGTAAAGATATAATTCACATGATATCAAAGAAAAAACGCATAAGCAATTATTTTATTTTATCGGCTAATTCGCCAACGGCAATCGCATACCAAGACGAATTATTCCATTTTTTTATGCGGTAAAAGTTGGGGTATGTTAAATAAGCATGAATTACAGGTGTTGGCGCAATATCTGTATCCATGGTTTGGCAAGTATCTGTTTGCGATGCAATTATTTTATCAATGTTTTTCACATCAGCAATCAAACCAACAACGGCTTCATCTTCTGGTAATTGTGTTCCATCCATTTGCATAACACCCATATTTGCCCATTCTGTGAAGGTTTTTTTAGTGTTCCCATCCATCAAAGATTTGTTAAAATCGGCAGGCAAAGTCACCTTGTAAATAATTGGTTCAGCATGTTTCCAACCTAATTTATTAAGGTAATTTCCGGCACTCATCATCGCATCACCAATGCTGTTTATAATATCAACACGACCATCGTTATTACCATCCATACCGTATTGTGATAATGTCGTTGGAATAAATTGGAAATGTCCCATCGCACCGGCCCAAGAGCCGTGAATATTGTTTATTGCTAGTTTGTTTTTATCGGCAATTTTCATCAAAGCGATTAATTGTTTTGAAAAAAATTCTTCACGTCGACCATCGTAAATCAAAGATAAAAAAGCATTGGTTAATTGATGTTTGGATTTAATTGCACCATAATTAGATTCCATTCCCCAAAAAGCCAAAATAACATTTCTTGGTACACCATATTTATTTTCAACACGTGACAATAAAGTTGGATATTCATGTTTCTTTTTTTTGCCTTGGGTGATTCTTGTATCGCTTACTGTACGATTTAAATATTGTTCCAAAGTCAAAGTAAATTCAGCCTGATTTTTATCTGCTTTGATAACGGCTGGAATAAAACTTGGCGATTTCAAAGTTTCATCAATTACCAGTTGACTGATATTTTCTGCAGTTGCTTTGTTGCGAATGTCTGTCAATATTTTGTCCCATCTTTCCAAATCAAAATCACCACGGTCTGCAAAAGCCGCCCCCATAACAGACATAAAAAACATTCCACAAAATATTGGCAATTTATATTTCATATCATCCCATGCCTATTAAAAAGAATATTTTAAACCAATATGCAAACCAAAAGATTTCCATGTGGCTTCTTTCAAAGAATCAGAAACGTGTTCTGTGTATGCCGGTATTGTTTCTGTAATCCAATTCCCTGGATTTTCTTCGTCTTCATAATATATTGTCTGTGCTGCTATGTATAATTCGCCAGGTATTTTTCCAACATGAAAATAATTCGTATCTGCCTTTAATGACAGTTGTAAACGGTCAGATAACTGATATGCGTATTCCATCTGTGCTTCGTAAGCAAATGCACCATTATCACCTTCGTCTAAGAAACTTGGGTTTTGTTGCCAATCGTCACGATTTGGCCATGTACCTTCTGATGAATATTTTGGCATGCTGACTTGGAAATAAAAACGAAGTTTATCCGCCAAAGTCATTTGTTTTTCAATTTCTAATCCAAGATAAAAACCAGACCATGTAGTGTTATAAATATGTGTTGTTCCATCAACCTTGATAACACCATCGCCACCGATAACAACACAATCTCCGGCAGGTACCCCCCAAGGTATATTACCCATACTGCTATTATAATCAATCGTTACCAAATTTTGTCCAAGTGGATAAAGTATACCATCGCCACTGCTGGCGCCAGGGGCAGAAACAACTTTGATATCTTCGGGACCCATACAGATTTGATATAAACCAGAATCTTCCGCAATTTCAGTATCTGTTGAAACGGCATAATAATACCCAGCTGTATCCCCAAAAACATAATCGCCATTATTTGTCATCAAAGGTAAATATACCCCAGGATTAGGATACAAATGATCGTTCATTTTTAAATTATGTTTGAATATTTCATACCCAATGTGCGGTGTCAATTTCCATCCGCCCAAATTCCATATGTGGTGTGCTGCCACACCAAGTTTTAATTTGTTTGTATCGCCAGTAAGACCGCCCATGGAAATAGTAAATATACCTTCGTGTGGTTTTGCGTAAGTATATGGTTCCAAATCATAATCCATGGACATTCCACCACCAGACATTTTGCCATACGAATATTCGCCATAAAGTGCCAAATCAAACCCACGAATATCAAATACATGTTTTAATCCAACATTGACTTCGTTAAACAACATATCGTCCCATTCCAATACAGAATTTACACCAGTTTTAAATTCGAAATCAGCGAAACGACGTGCGTATCCCGCATATATGGAAGTATTGTTTTTTGATGTCGGTTGTGATATACCATTTTTAGTCATTGTCCCACGAGATTCAACAGTATATGTTTGTTGACGTGGAACCTGGTAAGACGTTTTTTTTGAAGATATAACCTGTTTTCTGCCGTTTACACCCACATATTTGGTATAACCATAATTTTCATAATTGTTATACCCAATTTGATTTGCGTTTGGTTTGTTTCGTTCTGTGTAATAAGACGGTACACCCTCGTTCGATGCCAAACAGGCAAAAGGGACAGAAATTAGGCATAAAAATGTTAAATATTTCTTTTTCATATTCCTTTGTCCAGATCATTATATCATAAAAAATAATTTAAAGAAAGCATTTGTTTGTGTTGAATTTCATTTTTATTGAATTATTATTTTTGCATGTCTGTTTCACATAATCTTTATATTCATGTTCCATTTTGTATGTCTAAATGCAATTATTGTGCGTTTTTTTCGACCGCATGTGTCAATCCAGATTGGAAAAAATATAGCGATAATATATGTCAAGAATTGCGCTTTTGGGCAACAAAATTGGGAAAATTTCAAATTCCTACGATTTTTTTTGGTGGTGGCACACCATCTTTGATGCCAATATGGGCTTTTGAGCAAATAATGGGATGTATAAAAGACAATTTTTATGTATCGCAAAATTGTGAAATAACTTTGGAATCTAATCCTGGAACTTTGGACAAAGAAAAATTGAAAAATTTTGTATCGATTGGTGTAAATCGACTTTCCATTGGTATTCAATCTTTGCAAGATGAAGAATTGACATTTTTGGGTCGTAAACATAATGTAAAACAGGCTTTGGATTTATTAAACAATGCGATTGATATGAATTTACGTGTAAATGCAGATTTCATTTATGGTTTGCCCAACCATAATGTAAAATCTGTGATTGAATTATGTAAAAACATAAATGAATTGGGTTTATCGCATGTTTCAATGTATGAATTAACAATTGAAAAAAATACACCGTTTGGAAAAATGAATTTGAATATGCCGAATAATGATACTATGGCTCAAATGTATACGATTATTCCAGAATATTTATCTTTGCCAAGATATGAAGTTTCTAATTATGCGACCCCAGGTGAAGAATGTAAACACAATCAAAATATTTGGAATGGTGATGCGTATATCGGTATTGGTCGTGGCGGGGCAGGTCGTGTGTTTTTGAATAATGTTTGGTATGAACAACGTGGAAATAATGAATTGTTTGAACCGATAAGCAATGAAACACGTGCAACAGAAAAAATTTTAACAGGCCTTAGAACAATGCGTGGTGTCAAATTAACCGACGATGTAAAATCTATTGTTGATTTTGATTGGGTAAATATGCACAAAGATTTAGTTGAAATAAATAATGAATATCTGTATGCTACGGCGGATGGTTTGTTAATATTGGATGATTTAACAGTGGATTTAATAAAATGAAAAATAAATTATTAAACATAATTGGAATAATCGCAGTGTTTATCGCAATTATTGCTGCATGTATTTTAACCAAGGAGAAAGTAATGACAATTGGAATAAATTTTGAAAATATGGATCTGAACGTAAATCCTGGGAAAGATTTTTATGATTATGCCACATCTGGATGGCGCAAGAATAATCCATTGCCAAACGATTATACAAGATATGGTTCTTTTGAAGTTTTAATAGAAGATAACAATAAACGTGTTCGTGAAATTGTTGAAAAAGATAATGGCAAAATTGGTTTGCTTTATAAAATCGCAATGGATGAAACAAAGTTAAACGCTGATAAAACAACACCTGTGCAAAAGTATTTAAACGAAATAGACGATATAAAAACAAAAAATGATTTACCAAAATATTTGGGAAGAATGCATAAATTTTCATCTGCTTTTTTTAATGATGGTGTGGGGTTGGATGAAATGGACAGCACACATTATCTTTATAACATTGGCCAGGGTGGACTTGGTTTATCACGTGACTATTATTTTGATATGGACGCAAAATCAAAACAAATTCGTAAAAAATATAAACAATATATCAAAGATATCATGAATAATTTTGGTGTAAAAGTTGATGCAGATAAATTATATGCGTTGGAAGAACGTATGGCCAAATCTTTTTATAAAAAAGAAAAATTACGTGATCCATTGGCAAATTATCATAAAAAATCTTTTGATGAATTGAAAAAAGAATTGTCTGGTTTTGATTGGGATGTTTATTTTGAATTGCGTGGCGTAAAACCAGAATTTATAAATGTTGCACAACCAGAAGCAATCATTGAATCCATTGCGATAATAAATGATACAGATATTGAATTGATAAAAACTTATTTGAAATGGCGAATTGTAAATGGCGCAACATCTTTCGTGGACGACAAAACATTTGATATTGCATTTGATTTTTATAATCGTGAAATGGGCGGTCAAAAAGAACCAAAAACACGTTGGAAAAGGGCGGTTGGTATGATTGACGGCTCGCTTGGTGAAATGGTTGGTCAAATTTATGTTAAAAAATATTTTCCAGCCAGTGCAAAAAAACGTATGGAAAATTTGGTTAAAAATTTACAACGTGCATTGGGTAATCGTATAGAAAATCTAACGTGGATGAGTGATGATACAAAAAAACAAGCAATGAAAAAATTGAATACATTTCGTGCAAAAATTGGTTATCCAAATAAATGGCGTGATTATGATGCATTGGAAATCAAAAACGATTCGTTATATGAAAATATGATGCGGGTGGCTGCTTTTGAAGATGAATTTTGGTTAAACAAGGTTGGTAAAGAAAAAGATCCAACAATTTGGTATATGAATGCACACGAAGTCAATGCATATTATGATCCATCAACAAACGAAATTTGTTTTCCTGCGGGAATATTACAATATCCATTTTTTGATATGGATGCAGATGATGCGTTTAATTATGGTGCAATTGGATCTGTGATTGGACATGAAATGACACATGGATTCGATGATTCCGGCCGTCATTTTGATATGGATGGCAATATGAAAGATTGGTGGACAGAAACAGATACTAAAAAATTTGAAGAACGTGCCAATATAATGAAAGAGCATTTTAATAATATTCTTGTTGCGCCAGATACATATGCAAATGGTGAATTTACATTGGGTGAAAACTTGGCTGATTATGGTGGTGTGACAATCGCTTTTGATGCATATAAAAAATTTGGTGAAAAAACAGAAAGTGTGAATGGTTTATCAAGTGATCAAAGATTTTTCATAGCATACAGCATGACAGAAGCGTCAAATATCACAGACGAAGCATTATTACGTCAAACAAAAACAAATGAACATTCGTTGGGACGTTGGCGTGTTAATGGTATTTTGCCACATGTAGAAGCGTGGTATGATGTATTTGATATCCAAGAAAATGATAGTTTATACATCGCACCAGAAAAACGTGTAAAATTATGGTAAATAAAAAACCGCCTTTACAGGGCGGTTTTTAAATTTATTATTTTGATGTTATAGTTTTTCTAAAATTCGTACTTGGGCGGAAAGATGCGACACGACGTGCAGATATTACCGCCGGAACACCTGTTTTTGGATTGCGACCAATACGTGCAGATTTTGATAATATTTTAAATGTGCCGAATCCGGTGATTTTAACTTCTTCGCCATTAATCAAAGATTGTTCGATTTCGTCAAAAATGATATCAATCATTTTATAAGAATCAGCAGCAGATAAACCAAAACGATTTCTTAAAGAGTTTGCCAAATCCATACGAGTTATTGTTGCCATTTAAAATCCTTTTGCTTTGTTGTAATTATACAAATGCTTTTAAATATTGCAAATACTAAATATTGATTTATTTTTTTATTGATGTAAAATCGGTACCGATTTGTCCCTATAGTTCAACAGGATAGAACAAATCCCTCCTAAGGATTAGATGCAGATTCGAATTCTGCTGGGGACGCCACCGATTTTCGTTATTGCGCACGCAGTGCACAATTAAGAAAATCGAGCCTGTCTCGGCGTAGTGAGCGAAGCGAACGAAGACGGATGTCACGCC
>CAMVPZ010000010.1 GCA_947169505.1 uncultured Pseudomonadota bacterium | reverse complement strand
GTCATTATATTTTACGTTAACGAATGCAAATATTACACACGACGTACTTTCTTTGGACGGCACCCGTTGTGTGGAATACGTGTCGTGTCTGTAATAGATTGAACAACCAATCCTGCATTTGCCAAACCACGAACAGCAGATTCACGTCCCTGACCAATACCACGCATCAAAACATCAACAGTTTGCATTCCCATTTCAGCAACTTTTTTGCCAACTGCATCTGCAACAACCGTTGCGGCATATGGTGTAGATTTTTTTGCACCCTTAAAATTATTTGCGCCCG
The DNA here is from genome assembly GCA_947169505.1 of uncultured Pseudomonadota bacterium. Classification (GTDB taxonomy): domain Bacteria; phylum Pseudomonadota; class Alphaproteobacteria; order Rs-D84; family Rs-D84; genus Enterousia. Next base: position 13,818 of record CAMVPZ010000010.1, on the reverse strand, counting down.
CTGTTGCCCATGTTAACACGGCACCAGATTGGTCTGTGATTGTTATACGTGTATTGTTATTTGTAGCCACCACATGAGCAATCCCATGTGATACTTTTTTAATTGTTTTCTTTTTTGATTTTGTAACTGCCATTTGTGTTTCCTTATCTTAGATGTCTTCAATTAACTATCGTGTTAATCTCTACCCAATTAATTTTATTTACCCTTGGTCGCAGAACCTGCAACAACAACACGTTTACCCTTACGAGTACGTGCATTAGTTTGTGTGCGTTGACCACGAACTGGTAAACGATTACGATGACGAATGCCGCGATATGTTTTTAAATCTTGCAAACGTTTAATATTCATTGCAACTTCACGACGAACATCACCTTCTACTTTAAAGTTTTGTTCAATATAATTTGAAATTTTGATAACATCTTCGTCTGTTAAATCTTTTGCGCGCAGACCGTCTTTCAATTTCAATGCAGAACAAATCTGTGCAGATCTTGCCGGCCCAATACCATGAATGTACCGCAACGCAATTTCAATGCGTTTTTCGGACGGGATGTTAACACCTGCTATACGTGCCATCTTTTATTTTCCTTTTGTTATATTTTATTCGAATGTTTCCATTCACCTTGCATCCAAAATCCACACGTTTTTTGAATGCGCTCGATTTTTACCGACAACCATTTTATTATGCGTTGTAATAAAAATCAAATTTTTATTTTCGATTTCGTTTAGCCACGAAAACGACCTTTCTTCGTTGCTTTGTTTACAACACCAGTATATTGTTTTTCAACCAAATAAGATTTTATTTGATTCATTGTATCCAATACCACACCTGCAACGATTAAAACACTTGTTCCACCAATCATCAAAGGCATTCCACCACGAGTATTTAAAATGATTGGCAACACACAAACCACTATTAAATATACAACACCAATCGCAGTCACACGAGAAACAACATTATCTAAATAATGCATAGTTTGTTCGCCTGGACGAACCCCCGGTATATAACCACCCATATTCTTCAAATTATTACTTGTTTCTTCACTGTTAAACACAACCGCAGTTTGAAAATAAGCAAAAAATGCGATTAAGAAAGTATACAAAATCATATAAGACCATGTACCATACGTAAAGAATCCCAAAATATTTTGCACAACCAAATTTTCACTTTGGACAAAACGTTGTATGAACGCAGGCAACATCATAATAGATGCAGCAAACACCGGTCCCATAACCCCAGACATGTTCACCTTAATCGGTAAATAAGAAACGTTAGTATTCATAACACCATTTGCCATCGCTTGACGTGGATAAAGTATTTGAATACGACGTTGTGCTTGTTCCATAAACGCAATCAACGCAACGATACCAACAACAAATCCCAAAACAATGGCAATCATCGCAGGCGACATTTGACCAACACCCGCCAACGAAAACAACTTTGCAATACCACCTGGAACTTCTGCGATAATACCAGCAAAAATCAAAAGTGAAGCACCCTGGCCTATACCACGTGCCGTGATTTGTTCAGCCAACCACATAACAAACACAGTTCCACCGACCAGCGCAACTATCGCAGACAATTCAAATGAAAAGCCCGGATTTGCAACCGCAGGAATACCATTGACCGGCGCCATAGATTCCAAACTGCGCACAATCGCCCAACCTTGGACCACAGCCAACAACACCGCCAAATAACGTGTATATTGGTTGATTTTAATACGACCAGATTCACCCTCTTTACGTAAATCAGACAAAGATTTACTGGTCGCAGTCAATAACTGTAAAACGATTGAAGCCGAGATATATGGGAAAATATTCAATGCCAATACTGACATACGGGATAACGATCCACCTGAAAACATATCGAACATTCCCATCATACCATTATCACCGTTAAACAAATGCAAAACCGCACTTGCATTAACACCGGGTAATGGAATAAAAGAACCAATACGATACACAATCAACGCACCCAAAGCAAAAAGAATACGTTTTTGTAAATCTGTCAGATTGCCAAAAATATTTTTCAAAAATCTCATGTGTTTATCTTTTATGATTAAAACACACCCTCCTTGTATGGCGAGTGTGTTATTGATTATTTAGATTGGATTTTTCCACCTGCTTTCACGATTGCCGCTTCGGCTGATTTAGACCACTTTGTTGCAACAATGTTAACTGCTGTTTTAATTTCGCCTTTGCCCAAAACTTTCAAACCATCCATTTTACGGTTTAAAATTTTTGCGTCAAACAAAGTATCGATATTGATTTCTTTTTTTGCATCAATTTTACCAGACGCAATAAATTTTTCGATATCGCCCAAATTGATTGTCGCATATTCTTTATGGAAAGGATTATTAAAACCAAATTTTGGGAAACGACGTAAAATCGGCATTTGTCCACCTTGGAACGTGGCCTGTTTACGTGAACCAGAACGGGCTTTTTGACCCTTGTGTCCACGACCAGATGTTTTACCATAACCAGATGCCATACCACGACCAACACGTTTAACGTCTTTGCGTGCACCAAAATTATCCATCAAAGCATTTAATTTCATTTCTTTTTCCTTTTTGTCCTATGACTATATTATAGTCTGTTTCGCACATAATACAAGATTATGCACTCGGTTAAATTTATTATTTTGCTTCTGCTGGTGTTTCTAATTTTTTACCGTCACGACCAGCGATGATTTCTGCAACTGTTTTGCCACGACGTGCAGCCACAGTTTTTGGAGAATTCATTTTTTCAAAAGCCAAAAATGCAGCACGAATCATATTGTTTGGATTGTTAGAACCTTGTGATTTCACAACAACGTCTTGGACACCCAAACATTCGAAAACTGCACGCAACGCACCACCAGCAATAATTCCAGTACCTGGAACAGCACTGCGAACAACCAATTTGCTGGCACCATATTTTGCAGCACTGTCGTGATGCAAAGTACGACCTTCTTTAAGTGGAACACGTATCATTTTTGCTTTTGCTGCTTTTGTTGCTTTTTGAACGGCTGCTTGAACTTCCAAAGCTTTACCTTTACCAAATCCAACCATACCAGATTTATCACCAACTACAACCAATGCAGAAAATGACATATTACGTCCGCCTTTCACAGTTTTGGAAACACGGTTGATAGAAACCAATTTATCTACCAAATTATCTGACTGTAATTTTTTATCATCAAAACGTGCCATTGTTTTACGCTCCATATATTAAATTTTCATTCCGTTTGCGCGCATAGAATCGCCCAAAGCCTTTACACGACCATGATATAAATAACGACCACGATCGAAATAATAATTGTCTTTGATACCTGCTTTGGCCATACGTTCTGCAAAAATTTTGCCGACTATTTCAGCCCCAGCGATATTCCAACCTTTGCCTTTGAAATCTTTTTCTTTTGAAGATGCTGCACACAATGTGCGACCTTTGACATCATCAATAGCCTGGATTTCAATATGACGAGCCGAACGGAACACTGACAAACGAATTTTGCCAGGATTCTTTCTTTTCAACGCACTGCGATTTGCCAATGTACGTCTTTCATCAGAAGATAAATGTCTTAACATTTTATTTTTCCTTATTTTATATTTCCGTAACAGCGGAAATTATTTATTATTTCTTCTTGCCTTCTTTACGACGGATATATTCGTCTTTATAGAAGATACCTTTACCTTTATATGGGTCTGCTTTGCGGATTTTATGAATTTTATCAGCAAATTGTCCCAACAAATTTTTATCAATACCAGAAATTGTAAATTCTGTTGGTGTTTCACCCATAGTAACAGTCAAACCATTTGGAATTTCCATAACAACATCATGAGAAAAACCAACATTTAATGTAAAGATGTTTCCTTTGACAGATGCTTTATAACCAACACCTTTCATATACATTGGTTTTGCAAAACCTTCTGAAACACCTTTCACTGCGGATTTGATATTTCTGGTCATTGTCCCCCACATAGCACGAGATGTTTTATCTTCTGCATCTTTTGGTGTGACAACAACATGTCCATCTTCTACCTTGATATCGACCAAATGAGCATTCTTTGTAGCCAAAGATACATGCAATTCGCCTTTTGGTCCTTTAACAACTACAGCGTTATCTGTCAATTCAACCGATACGCCATTTTTAATTTCTACTGGATATTTTCCTGCACGAGACATAACGATTTCCTTTTGATTAGATAACTTTGCATAATACTTCACCGCCGACATTCATCAAGCGCGCTTTGTGGTCAGTCATAACACCATTTGGTGTAGACACGATTGCAATACCCAAGCCATTCAAAACACGTGGCATTTTGGCACAGCCAGAATATACACGACGACCTGGTTTAGAAACTGATTTTATTTCTTGGATTGCACCATTACCGTTAACATATTTCAATTCGATAACCAAATTAGTGCGTTTTTCATCAATTTTTTCTTCACGAAAATCTGTAATAAAACCTTCGTCTTTCAAAACTGTCAAAACTGCAACACGTAATTTGCTGTTTGGAACGGTGACAAATTCTTTACCTGCACTTTGACCATTACGGATGCGGGTAATCATATCTCCGATTGGATGTGATAATGACATATTTTACTCCTTGGTTTGCAAGAATTTCTTCCTGCTCTTGGGCTGCATTGTCCACAGCTTGCTTGTTAATTTTACCAGCTCGATTTACGAACACCTGGCAATTTGCCTTCTGATGCCTGGGTACGAACCTGTTGACGGCACAAACCAAACATACGGAAAAATCCACGTGCACGACCAGTGATAGAACAACGGTTGTGCAAACGTGTTGGATTTGCATTACGTGGCAATTTTGCCAATTTTTTCATAGCATCCATACGTTCTTCTGGTGTCGCATTACGAGACATCTTTGCTTTCAATTCGGCACGTTTATGCGCATATTGTTTCACTTTCTTTGCACGTGCTTCGTTTTTATTTATCAACGCTAATTTAGCCATTTTTATTTCCTTACGTTTTTATTTCAAAACCAATGGCAAGCCGATTTTTGTCAGCAATGCACGGGCTTCATCATCTGTTTTTGCTGTTGTCACAATGACGATATCCATACCACGGATGGCATCAATCTTGTCAACAGAAATTTCTGGGAATATCAAATGTTCTTTGATACCGAACGCATAATTTCCACGACCATCAAATTTAGATTTTGAAAGCCCGCGAAAATCTTTTACACGTGGCAAAGCCACAGTAATCAATTTGTCCAAGAAATCATACATTCTTTTACCACGCAAAGTCACCTTGGTTCCAATCGCTTGACCTTCACGCAAACGATATGTTGCAATAGATTTCTTTGCATGTGTGATGATTGATTTTTGTGCCGCAATCGCTGTTAAATCAGCCGCAGCACTGTCTAATTTCTTTTTATCAGACACCGCTTCACCAACGCCCATATTCAAAACGATTTTGGACAATTTTGGAACTGCGAACATATTTTTGTACCCAAATTCTTTAACCAATTCAGGAACAACATTTTTTTCATAAATTTCACGCAATCTGCTTTGCATTTTTGTTACCTTTTCGTTATCGATTCCGTAACAGCGGAATCATTATTTTATATTTGAACCCCAGATTTTTTTGAAATGCGAACTTTTTTATCGCCTTCCATTTTGTATCCAGCACGTGTTGCTTTTTTTGTTTTTGGATCAACCAATGCAACATTAGATACATGGATTGGTGCTTCGCGATCAACGATATGACCTGGTTGTTCTTGTGTTGGTTTGATGTGCCATTTATGACGATTGACACCTTCAACCACTACACGGGATTCCATTGGACGTGCCTGTAATACTTTACCTTTGACGCCTTTGTATTTTCCCGAAATTACTACGACTTCGTCGCCTTTCTTAATTTTCATTTTTCTACCTTTTTGTTGTCAAAAGTATTATATTACCTCTGGTGCCAAAGACACAATTTTTTGAACATCGTATTTACGACGAACTTCACGTGCGATTGGGCCAAAAATACGTGTTCCAATTGGTTCAAAATTGTTTTTGTTAATCAAAACAACCGCATTATCATCAAAACGGATGATTGAACCATCTGGACGTTTCACAGGAAATTTTGTTCTAACGATAATAGCACGTTGAACAGTTCCCTTTTGAACTTTACCACGTGGAATAGCATCCTTAATAGCGACAACTATTTTATCGCCAACTGTTGCATAACGACGATGAGAACCGCCCAAAACTTTGATACACATGGCTTTACGTGCACCAGAGTTATCTGCAACTGTCATAACTGTTTCATTTTGTATCATAACTTTTTCCTTATTCCTGCAAACGGGGCAATCCCCCATTGCTTTGTTACCGGGTTTCGACTGTCTTGAAAAATTATTCAAAACCTCAAAAAACCCACCAATTTATTAGTCAACATTAACAGTTGTGTCTTTGCTGACCCCAACACGACCCTTTACAACCCCAGTTTTTGTTTTGGATATAGGGCGATGTTCTTCAATTGCAACGACTTCACCAACTTTATATTCATTGTTTTCATCGTGTGCTTTGTATTTTTTATTCTGCTTTACGAACTTACCATACAAAGGGTGACGAAAACGACGTTCAACTTCTACTACGACAGTTTTGTCATTCGCCGCACTTTTCACAGTTCCTTGCAGTATACGTCTTGGCATAACATTTGTCCTTTGTTGTTTTTCGACCTTTGATTTTACACTAAAAAAACCAAAAGTCAAAGATTTAGTTATTTCACAGCATTCAACTTAGTCTTTACACGTGCAATTTCACGGCGAGTTTTACGCAAAACATGTGTTTTTGGCAATTGACCCGCAGCCAGTTGAAAGCGTTGATTCATTTGTTCTTTTTTCAAATCAACCAATTTGCTTTGCAAAGCTTCCTTTGTCAAAGCTTCTTTTTCGGCTGTTTTGTTTACTTTCTTTTCCGCCATTTTTTCTAACCTTTTGCACTTGTATATTAGTTTACTTTGCGTTCTACGATTTTTGTTTTAACTGGCAATTTTGCGGCAGCCAAAGCAAATGCTTCATATGCGACTTCTGGTTTAACACCATCTAATTCGAACATGATGCGGCCTGGTTTAACGCGGCAAATCCAGTATTCAACAGCACCTTTACCCTTACCCATACGAACACCACCCGGTTTCGCAGTCACTGGAACGTCTGGGAAAATACGAATCCATAATTTACCCATACGTCTCATATGACGAGTAATAGCACGACGAGCGGCCTCAATCTGACGTGCAGTCACACGTTCAGGAGACATCGCCTTTAATCCAAACGACCCAAAAGCCAATTCACTTCCGCCCTTGGCGACCCCGTGAATACGACCTTTGTGCTGTTTGCGAAATTTTGTTTTATTTGGCATCAACATGATTAAAACCTTTGATTTTAATTATTATTTGCTTTTTTTCTTTTCGCTGCTGCCGGCATATTCAGTCGGACGCGCCATTTCGGACGCCAGCTTTTCTTTATTCACAACATCACCAGTGTAAATCCAAACTTTTACGCCGATAACACCGTATGTTGTTTTGGCCTGAATTGCCGCATAATCGATATCTGCACGTAATGTATGCAGTGGAATACGGCCTTCACGGATTTGTTCGCTACGTGCAATTTCCGCACCATTCAAACGACCAGAACACATTACTTTGATACCCTGGGCACCTGCTTTTTGAGCATTTTGAACGGCTTTCTTCATAGCACGTTTGAACGAAACACGACCTTCGATTTGTTGTGCAATGCTTTGAGCAACCAATTGCGCATTCAAATCTGGACGACGAACTTCGTAAATATTTACAACGACTTGATCATTTTTGACCAATTTTTTGATATCATTACGCAATGCTTCAATATCTGCACCATTTTTACCAATAATCACACCTGGACGTGATGTATGAACGGTCACAACTACTTTTTTAGCAAAACGTTCGATAACAACTTTAGCCAAACCTGCTTTTTTCAATTTCTTTTCAACGAATTTGCGGATTTTTACATCTTCTGCCAACAATGCAGCATAATCTTTTTTGCCCGCAATCCAGCGAGAATCTGTAATTTTATTTATAAATTCGCGTAATGAAATCGGTGATACTTTTTGTCCCATTTTTTCACTCCACTTTTATTTTGTTACTTTTTTTGTTTTTTTCTTTTCAGGAGCCACACCAGATTCTAAAACTATTGTCAGATTAGAAAACGGTTTCAAAATTGGACGAGCACTTCCACGAGGTCCTGCCATAATACGTTTCATTGTCAACGCTTTGCCACACCAAATTTCTTTGATGAACAGAGTATCCACAGGCAAGTTTTTATTGTGTTCTGCATTTGCGACAGCAGACAACAATGTTTTCAAAACTTCCCCAGCAACACGCTTTTTCGAAAACTTTAAAACATCAACGGCACGGTCAACTGGCAAGCCGCGAACCATATCACAAACCAGATTTAATTTCTGGTGGCTGATGCGAATCATTTTATTGAATGCACGAACCTGATTGTCTTTTATTCCATATCTTGTCATGATTTCACCCTACCCTTATTTTGCTGCTGCTTTCTTGTTTGCGGCATGACCTTTGAATGTACGAGTTGGTGCAAATTCACCCAATTTATGACCAATCATATCTTCTACGATTGATACAGGGATAAATTTATTACCATTATGAACTTCAAACGTCAAACCAACCATTGGTGGCACAATTGTACTGCCCCTTGACCAAGTTTTGATAGGTTTATGGTCATCTTTTTCAATAGCCACCGCTACCTTTTTCAAGATAGATGGGTGAACATACGGACCTTTCCATACTGAACGAGACATTTTACACTCCTATTATTTCTTCTTTGCCAAATGTCTGCTACGGATAATCATCTTTGCAGTACGTTTATTGCTACGTGTACGATATCCCTTGGCTGGAATACCTGTGCGTGATACAGGTTCATGTCCTTTGGAATGACCATTACCACCACCCATTGGGTGATCATTCGGGTTCATTGCCATACCACGTGTAGATGGACGAATTCCCAACCAACGTGCACGACCTGCTTTACCCAAATTAACATTACGTTGGTCTGGATTAGAAACACTTCCAACCGTCGCCAAACATTCAGAATGAACTTTGCGTAATTCACCGCTGTTCATTTTAATTTGAGCATACACACCATCTTTACCCATCAATTGTGCATAACAACCTGCACTTCTGGCCAATTGACCACCAGCACCTGGTTTCAACTCTACATTATGAACAATCGTTCCAATAGGCATATTTTTCAATGGCATCGCATTACCTGGTTTAATATCTGCACGTTCAGCAGAAATAACTATATCACCTTTCTTTAAATCACGTGGCGCCAAGATATACGAACGAACACCATCTTTATATTCAATCAATGCGATAAATCCTGTACGATTTGGATCGTATTCCAAACGTTCCACTGTTGCAGGAATATCTTTTTTCTTGCGGCCAAAATCAATCAAACGATATTTACGTTTGTGTCCACCACCTTGGTGTGGAACAGTGACATGACCAAAATTATTACGTCCACCTTTGGACTTTAAACCAACAGTCAAAGATTTCTCAGGTGCACCTTTGTGCAATTCACTGTGGTCAATCAACGTTAAACCACGTGTTCCTGGGGTTGTTGGCTTGTAATGTTTCAATGCCATTTTACTTTTACCTTTGTTTATGTTTTGACACTAACATCCGAAAAACTCGGGTTCTCTGCCAAAACGTTTACTTTTTACATATCCGCAGACAAATCCAATTTTGCATCTGCCGGCAAAGATACATATGCTTTTTTAACACTGCGTTGTGTGCCAGTGCTACGACCACGGAAAGTTTTCACTTTACCTTTTGTGATAACGATATTAATTTTTGTTGGTTTAATACCGAATAACACTTCAACTGCTTTTGCAACATCTTGCTTTGTTGCAGACATCGCAACCTCAAACACAACACCATTAGTTTCGGATAACTTTGCAGCTTTTTCCGAAATGATTGGACGGCGCAAAACATCATATGTTCCGGCCGAAGCAACTAATTTTACTTTTTTTTCTGCCATATCTTCAAACCTTTAATTTAAGCCAATCTTGCTTCTACTGCTTTAACAGCATCTGCCGTCAAAACCAATTTATCATGTTTCAAGATATCCAAAACATTCAAACCAATTGTTGGCAATACGTCAACATTGATAATATTCGCAGCAGATTTCTTGAAGTTTGTATCGATTGCATCAGCACCAACAAACAAAGCAGAATCAATTTTCATTTTTTTCAATTGTTTTGCCAATGTGTTTGTTTTTACTTCTTTCATTTTTTCGCTGTCAATAACAATCAAAGAACCTTCTTTTGCTTTTGAAGACAAAGCCATTTTCAAACCCAAAACACGGATTTTCTTTGGCAAATCAATGCCATGATCACGAACCACAGGTCCATGAACGACACCACCGCCACGCATGTGAACGTTATATCTTTCACCTTCACGTGCATTACCTGTTTTCTTTTGTTTGAATGCTTTTTTACCACTTCCTGCGACATCAGACACAGTTTTCACTGCATGAGTGCCAGCACGAGCATTTGCACGTTGCCATGTAACAACACGATGCAAAATGTCTGCACGTGGATCAATTCCAAAGATGTTGTCGGCTAAATTTACTTTGCCAACAGATTTACCATCTAAATTTAAAATATCTACTTGCATTTCATTCACCTTTTATTGTGTCGTTATGCTTGTTCTGCTTCGTTAACAGTTTCTTCTTTCGCATTTGCAACAAATGTTGGTTTTGGCAAATCATTTTGAACTTTTTTGATTGCGTCGCTTACCAAAACAAATGTGCCATTGCTACCTGGAACTGCACCTTCTACAAAGATAAGATTATCGTTCAAATCTGTTCCAAAAACTTTCAAATTTTGAACAGTAACGGTTTCATTACCCATTTGACCTGCCATCTTTTTACCTTTTAAAACACGACCTGGCCATTCACGCATACCTGTACCACCCAAAGAACGATGGGCTTTCAATACACCGTGAGATGCTTCTTTACCGCCAAAGTTATGACGTTTCATAGCACCTTGGAAACCCTTACCTTTGCTTGTTGCTTGAACATCAACATATTGACCGGCAATAAAATGTGCGGCAGATAATTGTGTTCCGGCTGGAATGACACAATCATCAGAAACGCGGAATTCCACAACCTTGCGATAAGGTTTTACACCCGCTTTTTCTGCTGCTTTTGCTTGAGGTTTTGCAACATGTTTTGCCTTGGCTTCACGCAACCCCAAAATATTTGCCACATAACCATTTTTTTCTGTTGTACGATTTCCAATAACAGCACAATCCCCAACAGATAAAACTGTTACTGCATGGGCAACACCGCCATCATCATAAAGGCGAGTCATCCCTATTTTTGTTGTAATTAATCCGCTACGTTTCATTTTTTTGCCTTTTTTGTCAGTGGTTAATGGACATGCGTCCACCAACATACACATTTTTATAATTTAATTTTTACATCAACACCAGATGCCAAATCCAACTTCATCAGTGCATCAACTGTCTGAGGGGTTGGGTTAACAATATCAACAACCGCTTTATGATTGCGGATCTCGAATTGTTCACGTGATTTTTTATCAACGTGTGGGGAACGGTTCACTGTGAACTTTTGAATCAAAGTTGGCAAGCGAACAGGTCCAACGACATCAGCGCCTGTACGTTTTGCTGTTTTAACAATTTCTTCTACTGATTCCATCAAGACCCTGTGGTCGAATGCTATCAATTTGATGCGAATCTTAGATGCTGGTACCATTATTCGTTTTCCTTAGGTTTATATCATTGTTTTGCGGGCTATAGGATAAACCCATAACCCGCAAAAATCAACAATTATTTAACAATTTTTGATACAACACCTGCACCAACTGTGCGTCCGCCTTCACGGATAGCAAAGCGGCGACCTTCGCTCATAGCAATAGGTGCAATCAATTGCACACTGATGCGAACGTTATCGCCTGGCAAGACCATTTCTTTGTCTGCTGGCAAAGTAATTGTACCTGTTACGTCTGTTGTGCTGAAATAGAATTGTGGACGATAGTTAGAGAAGAATGCTGTATGACGGCCACCTTCTTCTTTCGTCAAAATATAAACTTCAGCTTCGAAATCTGTGTGTGGTGTGATAGAACCTGGTTTGCAGATAATTTGTCCGCGTTCCACATCTTCTTTCTTTGTACCACGCAACAACAAACCAACGTTATCACCAGCTTCACCTTGATCCAACAATTTGCGGAACATTTCAACGCCAGTCACAGTTGTTTTTTGTGTTGGTTTCAAACCTACGATTTCGCATTCATCACCTACTTTGATAACACCAGATTCAACACGACCTGTCACCACTGTACCACGACCTGTGATAGAGAACACGTCTTCGATTGGCATCAAGAAAGGTTTATCGATTGGACGATCCGGCATTGGGATGTATGAATCACATGCTGCCAACAATGCATCAATAGATTCTTTGCCCAAACCATCTTTCTTTTCTTCCAAAGCAGAAATAGCAGAACCACGGATAATTGGAGCATTGTCACCGTCAAAGTCATTAGCAGACAACAATTCACGGATTTCCATTTCAACCAATTCCAACAATTCTGGATCGTTTGCCAAATCGCATTTGTTCAAATAAACTACGATTTTTGGAATACCTACTTGGCGAGCCAACAAAATGTGTTCACGTGTTTGTGGCATTGGACCATCAGTAGCAGCAACAACCAAAATTGCGCCGTCCATCTGTGCAGCACCAGTAATCATGTTTTTAACATAGTCAGCGTGTCCTGGGCAGTCAACGTGAGCATAGTGACGATTTGCTGTTTCATATTCAACGTGTGCAGTATTAATTGTTATACCGCGAGCTTTTTCTTCTGGTGCATTATCGATTTGATCAACACCTTTTTGTGCGTCAACACCAACACCATAATAGTGAACAATAGCAGCTGTCAAAGTTGTTTTACCGTGGTCAACGTGACCAATAGTACCAATATTGACATGAGGTTTTGTTCTTACATACTTTTCTTTTGCCATAGTTTTCTCCTTAGGCTTGTTAGTTATTTAGTTTACAATCTTTTACTTTGTCATTTTTTTGATTACTTCGTCAGCAACATTTTGTGGCACTTCGTCATAGTGTGACAATTCCATATATGGGTTTGCACGACCTTGGGACAAAGAACGTAATGTTTTGACATACCCGAACAAATTAGCCAGTGGGACATACGCAGTAATTAACTGGCTGCCGAATCTGGTTTCGATACCATTGATTTGTCCGCGGCGACTGTTCAAATCGCCAATAATGTCACCGACGTATTCTTCCGGTGTATTGACCGAAAGCTTCATAATCGGTTCCAATAATTTTGGTGCAGCTTTCTTCATCGCTTCACGGAAGCAAGCACGCGCCGCAATTTCAAAACACAACACATTAGAGTCAACTTCGTGATATTTACCATCTACCAATGTGGCTTTGAAATCTACTGTTGGATAGCCAATCAAAACACCTGTTTGTTGTGCTATCTTTAAACCTTTTTCTACACCTGGGATGTATTCTTTTGGAATTGCACCACCGACAATCTTGTTTTCAAATTCATAGCCTTGGCCTGGTTCCAATGGTTCAAATTGGATTTTAACCTGGGCGTATTGACCAGAACCACCAGATTGTTTTTTATGTGTATATTCTTCCAAAACAGGTTTGCGGAATGTTTCACGATATGCAATACGTGGTTCACCAACGTTAACGTCAACTTTGAATTCACGCAACAATCTGTCAACCAAAATTTCCAAATGCAATTCACCAACACCTGCCAAAATTGTTTGACCAGATT
>CAMVPZ010000009.1 GCA_947169505.1 uncultured Pseudomonadota bacterium | reverse complement strand
TCATTAACAAAATCCAAAATTCGTTTATCAAAAATCAAATCTCGTTGAGACAAAGGCTTCACAATATGCATATCATTTGCATGTCTGGTTCGTGATAATGCAACATAAGTTTGCCCATGCGCAAAAGCACCACGTGAAATATCAATTATAACCTTTGATAATGTTTTACCTTGGGATTTATGTATCGTCATGGCATATCCCAAAGTTAATGGAAATTGTTTATACGAACCAATCTCATTTTCAACTATTCTGTCATTTTCATCACGGGCGTATTTTATCTTTTCCCATTTTTCAGGTTTTACCACAACCAAATCATTTTTATCATCATCCAATAATTGAACTATGATTTCTTTGGCACCCAAATTTTCTACAATCCCGACAGAACCGTTATGCCATTTATCACCATTTTTAACAAACATGACTAGTGCGCCCTGTTTTAACCTTAATTCCATAGGTGCAGGAACGTCGTTCGCATTAAAATTACCGTTCAAAACCCCATTATAAATGATTTCTGGTGCATTGATTTGATTTAATTTGTTAGCGTTTATACGTTCTGCCACATTACGAAAAGGCGTGATTATAACCGCATTTTTACGAATGTTTTCATCGTCTATTTTACAAGTGTTGAAAAAAGACAGCGCAGACGTATCGTTTTCACGCAACCGCATTAAATTTTGCAGCAAATCATTATCACTTTGGCGATATACCGTATTAAAATCATATTTTATAAAATCTGCACGCTTGTAAACATTTGAATCAAAGAAATAAGCATTTTTATATTCATAGGCCTGTTCATAATACTGTTCACTGTCCCGTGTAATAACAGGCGGCAATTGAAACATATCGCCAATCGCCACAATTTGAATTCCCCCAAAAGGCGCATTATTATGTCGGGCGCTGCGTGCCAAAATATCAATAGCATCCAACAAATCTGGTGCCACCATAGATATTTCATCAATAACCAAAACATCTGTGGCATTTAGGATGTTTCGTGGTTTAGCCTTTAATTTTAACAATTCAGGCATAATAAAATCACGTGGTTGTATTTGAAACAATGAATGTATTGTTTGTCCACCAATATTCAATGCAGAAACCGCTGTTGGACATGCACAAACTATGCGTTTGCTTGACGCCGATTTCAAATATTGAACAAACGTTGATTTCCCGGTTCCCGCCTGTCCCAAAATCAAAACATTAGAATGCGTACGTTCAATTGTATTAAACGCATCCATTTGACTTTTATTTAAAATTGGCACCAATTCAGGCATAACGGCATGTTCGCATAATTTTGTAAAAAAAGCAAGATATGTTAATTTTTAACTTGCAAGATAAAATAAAAAATATATAATTATTTGCGCTGTGGGTTAGTAGCTCAGTTGGTTAGAGCGGAGCGCTCATAACGCTTTGGTCGTGGGTTCGAGTCCTACCTAACCCACCACAGATTAAAAGGCCGCTGTTATGGCGACCTTTTTTATTAATATATCGTTTTGTCTTTTTGATTTTTGAAATCATCGAACACTTTTATTGCCTCTTTGTGGTTCAAAGGTTTCAGTTTTAGTGTTTTGTTATCTGGTTTTTTTAATGCCAAAGTTTTAATATATTTATATATAAAATCATCCCTGAAGCCTATATTTGCAGCATCTTCTTTGGTATTGCCATAATATACAGTTTTTATATTTGCCCATATAATCGCAGCCAAACACATTGGACATGGATAACAAGATGTATATAACACACAACCACTTAAATCATAAGATTTGATTTTTGCACACGCATCACGTATGGCCATTATTTCTGCATGTGCAGTTGGATCATTGTTTTTTATGACACAGTTTGATGCACGACCAATTATTTTTCCGTCTTTGACAACAACTGCACCAAATGGTCCACCATCACGAGATTTAAGATTTTTTTTGGACAACTTGATTGCTGATTCCATATATTTATTCATGTTTTCACCTTTTAGTTTATAAACATTATATCACAAAACGCAAAATTATTTGATATTTTTTCGGGTTGCGGTAAAATATTATCATGAAAAGTTATGATGTAATTATTATTGGTTGTGGGGCGGCTGGATTAATGGCGGCATCACAGCTGGTTCGGCGCAAAAAATCTGTTTTAATTGTAGACATGGGAAAAAATCCCGCCCGCAAAGTCGCCATTTCTGGCGGTGGTAATTGTAATTTTACAAATTTACGTGCTGACCACACACACTATTTTGGTAAAAATCCACGGTTTGTTATGTCTGCTTTATCACAATTTTCATCCAAAGACACTTTGAATTGGGTTATGGCGCACAATATAAAATATATTGAAAAAGAACCCGGGCGATATTTTTGTAAAAATGGTGCCGGTGATTTTTTAAATGCACTTTTGCATGATGCAGCTGGTGCACAAATTAAATATAACACCAACGTAATTGATATTGAAAAATCCGGTGATATTTTTACCGTAAAAACAACAAAAGGTGATTATTTTTCGCAATCTGTTATTGTTGCATCAGGCGGCATTTCGTACCCGCATTTACAGGTATCTAATATTGGACATATAATTGCAAAAAAATTTGGACATAAAATCGAACCACTGCGCCCTGCTTTGTGCGCAATCAAAACAAAAAGTTTTGATTCGGCTTTGGCGGGTATATCTTTGCCGGTGGAAATAATGGTTAACAAACATAAAATCAATGACGATTTATTGTTTACCCATTTTGGAATTGGTGGACCGGCGATTTATCGGGCTACATTAATAAATCCAAAAGAAATGATTATAAATTTCGCACCCGATGTTAATATATTTGAATTATTAAAAAACACAAAACAAATAAACGGAAAAAAATCTGTTATTATCGTGATTTCAACGATTTTGCCAAATAAATTAGCACGATTTTTATGTGATGATTCACGCAATATTGCCGATACAAAAGACATTGAATTAAAACAAATAGCAAACAAAATAAATCATTTTGATATTATTGATGGTGCCGCAATCGGTTTTCAAAGTGCCGAAGTGACGTTTGGCGGCATATCAACCGATAAAATATCATCAAAAACCATGGAATCAAAACTTTGTCCGGGATTATTTTTTGTTGGCGAAGTATTGGATATAACTGGTGATTTGGGCGGTTTTAATATTCAATGGGCATTATCCAGCGGACACGTTGCCGGATTAAACGCTTAAAAAAACACCGCCCGAATGGGCGGTATTAATTATCCAACCAATTTTTTCCACAAAGACTTTTTCTTTTGGGATTTTTTAATTGGTTTACGATGACGTGGTGCAGATGTTGTCACACGTTTAGCCGATATATGTTGAGCGTTTTTCTTTTTTGCATCAGTCGACGGTTCGTGAGCATTCAAAACATCGTCTGTTTTGACATTTTCAACGGCAACACGTTGTATAGAATATTGATCAATATTCATTAAACTGTCGTCACCAACAATTACGATTTCCGTTTCAAATTCTTTTTCCATCGCTGCAAGTTCCGCACGCTTTTGGTTCAACAGATAAATTGCAACATCACTTGGCACAGTCATAATGATTTTTTGTGCAGGTTTTGCCAACAATTTTTCCTGTAAGTGACGGAACAAGATTATGGAAGCCGTTTGAATACTTGGCACAATTCCCGCCCCCATACAATGCGGACACACAACGTACGAAGATTCCAAGAATGTGCTGCGCAATCTTTGACGTGATAACATCAAAACACCAAAAGCGTTTATTTTTGCAACCTGGGTACGTGCACGATCATGTTTCATGACTTCACGCATTTTTTGTTCCAATTTGCGATTGTTTTTTTCTTCTTCCATATCAATGAAGTCAATAGCAACAATCCCAGCCAAATCACGCAAACGTAATTGCAATGCGATTTCTTCAGCCGCTTCCAAATTAGTATTCAATGCGGTTTGTTCAATATCTTTTTCCTTGATAGCCCGGGACGAATTGACGTCAATCGTCACCATGGCTTCAGTTTGATTGATAACAATCGAACCGCCTGATGGTAATGTGACATACGGTCCATGCAAGCCTTCTAATTGTTTTTCAACACCGGCTTTGGTCATTAATGGAACCGCAGCATCTTTGTATTGAACCAACTGTTTGCGTGGTGTGCGACCATACATTTGTTGAAAATATGTTTTTGCTTCGTCAAAAGCCTCAGCCCCCTGGACATACATAACGTCGTCTTTGTCTGCAATAAAGTCACGAACAACACGCCGAAGCAATGAATCTTCAGCATGAATAATAACAGGCGCCACAGATTCCAAAGTTGTTTTACGAATATCATTCCAAAGTGCGGTTAAATATTCATAATCTTTGGCAATATCATCACCGTTTGCACCAGATGCAGCCGTTCTTAATACGACAGTCATACCCTTTGGAATTTTTAATCCGTGTAATATTTCACGCAATCTTGCACGTTCAGCTTTGTCAGATATTTTTTTAGAAATACCATAACTGTTGCGTTTACGTGAATTTGGCATCAAAACGGCAAAACGACCCGCCAATGACAAATAAGTTGTCATAGATGCGCCTTTTTGCCCACGTTCTTCCTTAACCCCTTGAATCAACAGGATTTGTTTAGGTTTAATAACGTCTTGGATTTTGAATTCGTGTGCACGTTTAAGAAATTCTTTGTTATCTTCACCGGCACTGCTGTCATCATATTCGGCGACTTCGTCTGCTTCATCATCAGGGTCTTCATCGTCATCAACGATATTAGCATGTGCCAATTCTAATAATTTTTTCTTTTGTTCTGGGGTCACTTGGTAATAATCCGGATGAATTTCCGAAAAAGGCAAAAAGCCGTTTTTACCAGTTCCATAATCCACAAACGCAGCCTGAAGCGACGGTTCAACACGTATAACCTTGGCCAGATATATATTACCCTTAATCTGGGGTTTCGTCGTTGTTTCTACGTCAAAATCAGACACACGATTTGTTGTGGAATCGACCACCACCACCCGTGTTTCTTCTGGATGAACACCATCCACATATATCTTTTTTGACATTTAATAATCCTTTTGTGTTGTGGACGTATAAAACAGACATAACCCGTTCCCATGGGGCAATCCCGCCCATGCCAAGGATGTACGCAACGATAATTAAAAGCGCAACTCGAATTAAAGTAAAAAGTGATAATACAAACACTGTTTTACCCCGTTTTATACAACTTTTTCGATGATAACAAAGTCGCCCAACAAAGGCAAGGTGTTTTTATTTTTCGTTTTCAATTTTATGTTTTTTATGTGGTAATTGTATGTGTGGGATTTTTTGTTTAGCCTCTTCTATCCAACGTTTCATACGGGCACGAAGCCATCTTTCATAACCAAAAAACAATCCGCCCACACCAATCAAAGGCAACACATAATAAATAATTCTGTATGCCAACAATGCGCCAAAAACACTTGCTTTATCCGCCGTTTCTGGCATTGCCATCATAAACACAGATTCAAAAACACCGATACCACCTGGGACCTGACTGAAAACGCCAGCCACATTTGCTATCACATATAACCCGATAAATATGCCAAATGGCATATCTATGTACGGATTGATGCAGAAATAAAGAACCAAACCAGCACACAATGCGTCCATTAATCCCAAAAAAGTTTGAACCAATGCCGCACCAATCGATGGCACTTGGAATTTTATTTCCCCAATTCTTATACTTTTGCCGCAAAACATAGTTGCAATCGCATAGTATGCCAAAATGACCGACAAACACACAATAAACAACCCGTTTACGCCAAATGTGGCACCTGCGCTTTGTGCAAACATATCACGAGGCACCAAAAAATAACCGATAGCCGCCATAGCAGCATATCCAAGAAAGAAAGTAAAGCCAGAAAACGTTATCATTTTTATGATGTCGCTTCCCGGGACACGCCAACGAGTGTATAAACGATAACGTATTGCGCCGCCACTTACCACCGCATGTCCAGCATTATTGCTGATTGCGAAACCCAACATTCCAGCCAACATCCATTTCCACCATGACACTTTGCGCCCAACATAATCCAACGCCAAATAATCGTAAAGCGATAATGTCAAATAGCCGAAAAAGCATGCAACACAGGCCAAAACCAAGTTAACAAACGGTATATGCCACAATGCACGTGCGATATCCATCAATGAATAATTACGCAATTGCCAATAAAGCATGCCCGCAGCAACTATGAAAAAGAAAAATCCAGCATAACTGATTAATTTTTTAAAAAAACGTTTCGTTTTAACTGACATTTATTTTCTCTTGCGACGAACAGCATACCACCACATAAAACAAAAAGCAAATTGTTTTATTTTTCCTGGAAAAATCCGCCAGATTGCATTTGCCATAAACGATAGTATTTGCCACGTTTACGTAATAATGATTGATGTGTCCCCTCTTCTACAATTACACCTTTGTCCAGAACTATAATTCTGTCCATATTGCGAAGTGTAGATAAACGGTGTGCAATCGCAATTGTTGTTCGTCCGTGCGACAATTTTTCAAAAGATTTTTGAATTATGCGTTCGGTTTCACTGTCCAAAGCACTGGTTGCTTCGTCCAAAACCAAGATTGGCGCATCTTTTAAAAAGGCACGTGCGATGGCTATTCTTTGACGCTGACCACCAGATAGCCTGATTCCACGATCTCCAACCAAAGAATCATAACCTTTTTCTGTATCCATTATAAATTTATCCGCAGATGCTTTTTTTGATGCAGCCCTTATTTCTTTGAGCGTTGCGCCAAATTTACCATAACCAATATTTTCACCAATTGTGCGGTTAAACATGGTTGGGTCTTGGGGAATAAAAGCAATATTTTCCCGCAAAGAACTTTGTGTAACATCGTTAATATCTTGACCATCAATTTCTATATTTCCATGTTGTGGTTCATAAAAACGCATTAACAAACTGGTCAAAGTTGTTTTTCCAGAACCAGACATTCCAACAATTCCCAAACGTTCACCAGGTTTTACAGTCAAAGATAAATTTTTCAAAACATTATTTTTTCTGTATTTGAAATATATGTTGTTGAATTTGATTTCGCCTTTATTAACTTTCAGTCTCTTGGCATTTTCTTTATCTGTTATTGCCAAAGGAACAACCAATTCTCCATACGCCTTTTTGGCCGCCGCAGTTTTATCAATGATTTCTGGGAATCTATTTATCAACATATCTACGGCACCCATAACCTGGATATACACAGATATTGTAAATATTATATCCGATACAACCATTTGTCCGTTTTGGTAAAGCAAACAACACAAAAGAATTGTCGCCCCAAACAACAAATCCCACAAAAAGCCAGGCACTGCCCAAAAAAGTCGCATTGTATACTGTGAATACATACGTGTATCAATACGTTTTTGACGTGGTTCTTCCAAAATTTTACGTTCTTTTTCAGCCCCAGCAAATAATTTTACAATTGAATAATTTGAAAAACTGTCCACCAATTTACCACTTAATGCACTATTTGCGCCAGATGCGTCTTCACTGGCCTTTTTAACACGCTCACGCATACGATATGCATATATAATACGGAACAGCAAAGAACCAATAAACAAATACGCCACCCATTTATTAACAGCAAATAATAATACGCCATTTATTAAAATAACCCCCAATCGACCAACACAATACCATAATTCACTAAGCCCACCATTGAAACCATTGATTATATAATTAATTTGTGAATTTATCGAACCAGACATTTTTCCAGACCAAAAACTCATAGATTGCCTATGCGTATATGTTGTTAAAATATCTGAGATTTGATTATCAAGTCGTGGCCAAAAATGTGATGATATAACATCCCTTATTAATTGGCTGGCTGTCATGACCATATTTAAAATAGTTATAAGTATTATTGTTGGCATAGCATATGCAATAAAAGACATACCATCAGGAACCGGTTTTTCAAACAATGCAACAACCCAACGTTGAAAATTCGGCCAAATAACCCCACCAGAATACATTATCAATACAGCAATCATCCAACAAATTAACAAAAATTTGTAATTTTTAAGTGCGTAATTCATATAAAATCGCCACAAAGATTTTGGCAAAGATATGATTTCGTTTTTCTTCATGATATTTGTTCCCTGCCTTTTTTCACGCAGGTATTTTATAAAATAAGATAATATAAAACAAGGTTTTTATTCCACTGTGTCATGGAAAATTGTGGCGGGTAATGTGCCACCTGTAATTTTTGATGACATAGGTGAATTATCGTCATAACCAACCCATACACCCATTATATAATCCGGCGTTGCACCAATAAACCATGCATCCCTGTTATCATTGCTTGTTCCCGTTTTTCCGCCCAAAACATTTGGTGTGTATGCACGTTTTCCGGTACCCTGGGTCACAACTGTGTACAACAAATCTTTCATATATCCAACAGTTTCGGGTTGTAATATTGTTATTTCTTCGGATGGATTACGTGTATAAATTGTGTTTCCGCCGGCATCTGTAATTTTCGTGATAGAATAAGGATGCACAGATTTTCCATCGTTCCAAATTACCGAATATATTGTTGTTAAATCCAATAAATTCATTTCGCTGGCCCCCAAAACAGTCGAATATTCACGTTTTAAATTTGCCCCAACACCAAGCCGTGCCGCCATATTCAGTACCGCATCAATTCCGTATTCTTTTGTTAATTTCAATGGCACCGAATTAACACTTTTTGCGAAAGCCGTCGCCAAAGTTATTCCACCATAATATAATTCATCATAATTTTTGGGATTATAATCGCCAATCGCAAAAGGTGAATCATTAACATAAGAATCTGGTGTCATACCATTTTCCAATGCAACCAAATACACAACAGGTTTAAATGCAGAACCCGGTTGACGTGGCGCCAACACACGATTAAATTGGCTGACCTGATAATTATCGCCACCAACCATCGCAAGTATTGCACCATCACGTGAAACTGCAACCATTGCCCCCTGATATTCCCCAATGTTTTTTGATAAAGATGCGGCAACTCGTTTTTGTAAATTACCATCTAATGTAGTATACACATACAAATCTTGATTTATTTCACCCAAACGTGATTCTACTTCGTCTTTTACGAAATCTGTCCAATAACGGAACATGTTTTTATCCGCAGATTGTGTTGCAGGTTTTAAATTTTTCATCGCCATATCGGCTTCTGCATCTGTTATATAACCTTGACGAGCCATTTCGTTAAGGACTATTTTTGCACGTTTCATATTTCTTTCTGGATTTTTTAATGGGCTGTAAGTAGTTGGCGCCTTTAACATAGCCGCAATTTGTGCAGATTCCGCTAATGTCAATTCACGTGCACCATGTCCAAACAGATTTGTCGCAGCCGCATCAATTCCACGCATTCCACCAACCAAAGAAACCCTATTCATATACAAATCAAGTATTTGGTTTTTATCAAACCTGTTTTCCAACCACATAGACAATATTAATTCTTGGATTTTGCGGGAAACTTTTTTATCTTTGGATAAAAATATGTTTTTAACCGTTTGTTGGGTTATCGTAGACCCACCCGCCGCAAATTTTCCATTAAACAAATTGATTATAACCGCACGCAAAGTTCCACGATAAGATATTGCACCATGTTTGAAAAATCTTTTGTCTTCGATAGCAACTATGGCCTGCCAAACATGCGGTGGCAAATTATCAACCGATACCGCCGCCCCCATTATACGACTGTCTGCACGAATTTCACGTCCGTTTTTATCCATAAAAACTATCGCAGGTTCACGGGTTTCGTGCAATACAGAATCCAAAGACGGCATTTGTAAAAACACAAACAAAACATAAAGCCCACTGCACGCCACCAAAATCAAAAACAAATTTATGAAAAAAATCACCAACTTCATTTTGAATGAACGTTTTGGTTTGTTTTCTAAATTCTTTTGTTTTTGCATTTATCCCCCCATATTAATCGCTTTGTCAAAATCTTCTTCACTCCATATCGTTATCCCCAGATTTTGAGCATCTGTCAATTTAGAGCCTGCATTTTCCCCGGCAATTACAATGTCCGTTTTTGATGAAACACTGCCGCTGACGTTTGCGCCCATGCGTTCCAAAATTTCTTTGGCACTATCACGTGTGTATTTGTTCAAAGTTCCGGTTAATACCACACGTTTGCCGTTTAACAAACTGTTTTCCACAACGATATTTTTTGGATTTTTAATATTTATGTGTTCCAATAATTTTTCTAATGCATTTAAAGTATGTTCATCATTGAAAAAAGAAACTATTTCATTTGCCATAACTTCGCCGATGCCATCTATGTTTTTCAAATCAACGACGTTCGCATGGCGCAAAGCATCCAAAGATTTAAATTCACGTGCCAATATTTTTGCCGTTACTTCGCCCACATCAGGTATTCCAATTGCATAAATCACACGATGTAAATCTATATTACGTGCTTTATCAATAGACGCACGCAAATTAGACACAGATTTATCGCCAAAACCGTTCATTTTTCGTAATTCTTCACCGTGTTTTTCAATTATTGTAAATATATCAGCCGCACTTTTTAGCCAACCAAGATTTGTAAATAATTCGATTTGTTTTGCACCGATACCTTCTATGTCAAAAGCATGACGTGATACAAAGTGTTCCAATTCCCCACGAATTTGTGCAGGACAAGATAACGAATTAACACATTTACGTGCAACCATACCACTTTCACGAACAACCGCACCACCACATACCGGACAAACATCAGGAAACACAAAAGAAACAGAATTTTCACCGTTTTCCGCCACTTCAACAATTTGTGGAATAACATCACCTGCCCTTTGCACAACGACTTTGTCACCAATTTTAATACCAAGTCGTGCAATTTCATCAGCATTATGTAATGTTGCACGTGATACCAAAACACCACCAATGTTAATCGGTTCCAATTCTGCCACAGGCGTTAAAACACCGGTGCGTCCAACCTGAATCGTAATATCATTTAATTTAGTAATTCCACGTGCCGCCGGGAATTTATATGCGATTTCCCAACGTGGACTGTTTGCACGAGATCCCATTTTTTCTTGGACAGAAACAGAGTTAACCTTAATCACCAGACCATCTATGTCAAAAGGTATTTCGTTGCGTTTCATCATAATTTCATTATAAAAATCTTGAACCCCAGCAACAGAATTCAAACGACGTGCCCATTGTTTAGTCGTTTTAAATCCCCAAGATTCCAATTTTTCAAAATATCCCGATTGGGTCTCCCATGTACGTTTTGACAAATCACCCCATGTATAACCAAATGCGCTTAATTTACGTGATGCGGTTATATTGGGATTTAATTGACGAAGAGATCCCGCCGCAGCATTACGTGGATTCGCAAATTTCTTGGCAGAATTTTCATTCAAAGCGATAAAATCTTTGCGAGCCATGTATACTTCGCCACGGACTTCTATAATCTCTGGAAATTCACCCGATAATTTTTGTGGAATATCCGGGATGGTCAACAAATTCGCAGTGATATCTTCACCCATAGTGCCGCTGCCCCGTGTTAAGCCACGAATAAGAACGCCATTTTCATATCGTGCAGAAAAAGACAGGCCATCAACTTTGACCTCTACAAACAAATCGTTATCAATCAATTTATCAAACCAATCACGAACTTCTTTTTCATTGAACACGTCCGATATAGAAAGCATCGGCACAACATGCGGATATGATTTGAATTTAGATGACACAGCAGCACCAACATGTGTTGAAAAGCCTTTTTCAGCCAATTCCGGATATTCACTTTCAATTTCCAATATGCGTGATTTTGCTTCGTCATAAGTAGCATCGTCGACAATCGGTGCATCATTTTGATGATACGCAATATCCCACGCATTTAATTTTTTCAATAAATCTGCGTGTTCGCTGCGTATAAAAAGGTCTGCTGTCTTTCCCATGTGTTGATTATAGAAAATACAAAAATGTAGTGCAAGATAAATAATAAAAAACCGTCCATTTTGGACGGTTTTTTTATCTTAAATAAAACGTAATGGTTGATACAACACGCACACGTTTATTAATAGATTGCTTTTCATTATCAGACCATGCATCTGTTTGATCACGTGATGAAACAGTGAATAAACCCTGGTTAGCAGATTGAATTTTTCCCAACCGTGCATTTGCATCTTTGGCAAATTGTTCGCCCGCCGCAGTTGCATTTTTGGTTGCCTCTTCTATCATTTTTATTTTTATATCGTTAAGTCCATTAAATACATATATTGGACCAGCATAATCTTCTGTGACCGTTACACCTTGCCGTACTAAATCACCCATTTTGCGAGACACAGAATCTACTAAATTTACAGAATCCGAACGTACCATAACACCTGTTTCAATAACATATCTGTCGCTGCTGTCTTGACCGGTGCGTTGTGCTTCGCTGTATCCAGCGAATTTATCACGCACAGTTATACGCAAATTTTGTAATTCATCTTCGTGAAAACCGTTATCCAGCAAAAATTCACGGGTTTTATTAATGTCTTGGTCAATAGCCGTTTGCACCTTGGTCAAATCGCCACCAACACGATTAAATTTAATATTCCAAATGGCGGTATCTGCGACCACGTCCATTTCAGCCAAACCTTTGACTGTAACGGTTCTGCGTGCTAAAGATTTATAAACACCATTTCCAATAAAAAATCCCCCCAGCGCAACACCCAATGATAATATAATCACCCAAACAATTGGCATATTTTTAAATTTTTCTTGTAATTTCATGTGAACTCTCCTTTGGTTAGTTGGATTATAGATTGCATAAAAAAATAAAGCAAGTGGAAATAAAATGCAAATTTTAATATTCTTTGGTTTTGCCAATCTGTCTTTGCTTTGAATTAAGAAATATAATATTCAAGACCGATTTTTGTATGCTCGTTCTCGCTTACTCATAGTCGAACTGGCAGTCAACCATTTCTAAAATTTGGGCACACGTCCTAGTAAAATTTAACCCCACCGTTTTGGTGGGGTTGAATTTTATGGGGCGGGTGACCAGTCCTCGATACACAATAAATAAAATCAAAAAAATCTTGTGAACTTCGATTTTTTAAGATTTCCTTAATTGTGTATTCTCGTATTCGCTCGTCCGTCACACTTTAGTGTGCCGTGACTGTGCGGCATTCGTTAGCACTCGAACTTCGCAATGCTCGTTCTCGTTTACTCATAGTCGAACTGGCAGTCAACCATTTCTAAAAATCTGGTCACACCTAATAAATTAAAATACCGCCACTTTGGGCGGTATTTTAATTTATGGGGCGGGTGACCAGATTCGAACTGGCGACATTCGGTACCACAAACCGACGCTCTAACCAACTGAGCTACACCCGCCATAACTTTTTGGTGGAGCTGATCAGACTCGAACTGACGACCCCTTGCATGCCATGCAAGTGCTCTACCAACTGAGCTACAACCCCGTACAGCGAAACTTATTTTATATTTCTTCTTGCCAAAAGTCAAATCATTTTGCTAATCTTCTATTCAGGTTATACTTTTACAAGGAGTTTTATATGGATTATTCTTTATTGAAAACAGAAGTTGAACAAAAAACCGCCCAAACATTGGAAGTCTTACAGGGCGAATTTGCGGGCTTACGCACAGGACGTGCATCCGTACATTTATTGGATGGGATAAAAGTTCCGGTGTATGGTTCCGAAATACCACTTAACCAGGTTGCAACCGTTTCTACACCAGATAATCAAACTTTGTCTGTGACGGTTTGGGATATTAACAATGCTGCTTATGTTGAAAAAGCGATTCGTGATTCGGGTTTGGGATTAAATCCAATGACTGCCGGTGGGGTTATTCGTTTGAATTTGCCACCATTAACTGAAGAACGCAGACGTGAATTAACAAAAGTCGCCGGTAAATATGCAGAAGAAGCAAAAATATCTATGCGCAACATTCGTCAAGATGCAATGTCTAAAATCAAACGTGCTGTGACGGACAAAGAAATATCCGAAGATGATCAACGCAAATACGAAGAAGATATTCAAAAAGTGTTTGATGGTCGCAGCAGCGAAGTTGATGCGATGCTTAAACAAAAAGAAACAGACATTATGTCTGTATAATAACAAAATATAAAACTTAACATTTTATATAAAAGGAAGGCAAACATGTTTAATTTTTTTAAAAAACAGCAAAACAAAACAGATTTAATAAAAATTCCGCAACATATCGCTTTTATTTGTGATGGAAATCGCAGATGGGCAGAAAGACGTGGTCTGCCACCGCTTGAGGGACACCGTGCCGGAATATCAAATTTTGAAAACATGGTTGATTGGTTTATGAAGCGTGGTGTATCAACGATTACTTTCTATATTTTTTCGACAGAAAATTGGAACCGTTCAGAAGAAGAAGTCAATTTTTTAATGGATTTATTCTATACGGAATTAAGCAAAAATATGAAAAATGCGATGGAAAAAAATT
>CAMVPZ010000008.1 GCA_947169505.1 uncultured Pseudomonadota bacterium | reverse complement strand
TAATATTTCATGATTACGTTCAATTGTTTTATCACCGTCATCAATAATAACATCATCATCTTTGACATCCATTACATCACGATTTTCACGTTTTGCATTTTTATCAAAAACTTTTCCAACACCTTTGTCCAAAGGCAATAAAACTTCACATCCGTTTTGTTTCGCAATATTCATTATTTCCATTACAGTATCAATCATATCCGGTTCGTACAAAGAATTGCCAACCGGCGCACCAAATGCAAAATTAAAAGTAGTTCCCATCGCCCCACCGACAACAACTTTATCAGCAATCGTTACCAATTTTTTCAATACACCAATTTTAGATGAAACCTTGGCCCCACCAACAAAAGCAATAAATGGATGTTCTGGATTTTTCATAACACGAGAAATATTTTCAATTTCGTTCATTAACAAATCACCCGCAAAAGACGGCAAATATTTTGTCACACCAACAGTACTTGCCGCAGCACGATGCGACACAGCAAACGCATCATTTACATAGATATCAAAACCATCTGCCAATTTTTTTGCGAACGCATCATCGTTTTCTTCTTCGCCAGCATAAAAACGCAGGTTTTCCATCAACACGACGTCACCGTTTTTCATATTCGCCATAAAATCTTTTTTCAAACAATCATCAACAAACGGAATATTCATATATTCAGCAATCGGGCGCAACGAAAGTGCTTCATCACGTTTTCCTTTTGGTCGTCCAAGATGCGCACAAATCACAACACGTGCACCATTTGAAATTAAATGTTTAATCGTTAGCATGGATGCATCAATACGAAAAGTATCAAGTATTTTTCCATTTTCAATTTGCACATTAAAATCATCCCGCAATAAAACGTATTTACCTTTAACATCAATATCACGAATATTATGAATTGCCATTTTTTTCTAACCTTTCTTTCACTGGTTTATAGGTCTTTCTATAATGTTCATTTATACCATATTTTTCAATAGCCTGCAAGTGTTGTGGGGTTGGATATCCAGCATTTTTATCCCAACCATATTGCGGATATTTTTTTGATAATTCATGCATTAACCTATCCCGTGTCACTTTTGCAATAATGGATGCCGCCGCAATAGAAAGTGATTTCGCATCACCTTTTACAACCGACATTCCAATTATTGTATCTGGCATTTTATTTCCGTCAATCAGACAATATTCGGCTTTTACAGATAATCCATTTACCGCACGTGCCATCGCAGTTAATGAGGCACGTAAAATATTTATCTCGTCAATTTCCGTTGCACTGCATTGGGCAACAGACCAAACAATATCTTTATTATTTGTTATCCAATCATAAGCGATTTCACGTTGTTTTTCATTCATTTGTTTTGAATCACTTATTAACGGCATATCATCAAAATCATATTTCAAAAAAACAACCGCCCCCGCAACCACAGGTCCACAAAGCGGGCCCCGCCCTGCTTCATCAACACCGGCAATTAATTTTTTACCACTATTTTTTTCAATTGAAAAATCAGGGACACTTCGCATATCTATAACGACGGTTTATTAAAAGTATTATTTAATACATATTCATCTTCGCTGTTATACAACGGCCATTGAGCATCGGCCAATTCTTGCAACGCAGTCAATGGCTGATTAAGACGTGCACGATACAACCATAAATTAGACATAACACGTTTTATATAATATCTTGTTTCATATGCTGGGAAACTTTCGATATACAACAATGGATCAGCTGTTGAAAAACTTTTTTCAAATTTTGCCAAATTACCAATACCCGCATTATAAGCAATCAACATCTTTATAATATTGTTTTGAACCAGTGGTTGTTGCAATAAATCGACAATATATTGTTGTCCCAAAAACATATTATGTTCCGGATTAGACATATCAATATCGGACATTTTCACAGAATTTTTACGTGCGACCAATTTCGCAGTTCCTGGCATTAATTGCATAACGCCATTTGCCCCAACCCCAGATTTAGCGGTTGGTTTAAAACCGCTTTCTTGTTTAGTGATTGCCAATAATAAAGCCCTATCAATAGACCAACCGCCCATTGGTTCCCAATTTGGCAAAGGATATTGTGCAGAATAAATAATATCATCATTGATTTCTAATATTCCCCTGTCCCGCATAACACCAGAAACCAAAATTGAAACACTTGGCAAACCATACAAAGATGATACTGCATTAACCGCATGCAACATTTTATCCGAAGATTTTGATGTCACCAAATATTTCAAATATTGTTCCGCCCTGTCTTTTCGCCCAACTTGAATCAATGCCAATGCTTTTTTTCCATATTTATCTTCACGCAATGTGACGATATCTTCATCAGAACATTCTTGATCAAAAAATTCATATTCTGGTGCCGATCCCAACATAGTAGAAGCCAACGCACCATAAAACGACATAGGATGTGTTGCAGCAATTTTCCAATATTTTTCAGCCGATTCACTATCACCATTTATATCGGCACTGCGTCCTGCCCAAAAAGCCGCTTCGGTTTTTCGTGCATTATTGATTTGGGTTAAATCCAAAATTTTGGAAAAATGTTTTTGTGCATCAACATACTTTTTTTCTTTGAAACAAAGCAATCCCATCGACCAAAGACCATATTCAGAATTTGCATCACTTGCAATTGTTCCCCACTTTTTTGCCAAATCATATTCACCATTTGTGTAATATAAAAATGCCAACCGACCACATAACCGACCATAATCAGATTTTGACAATTTAGATTTAAAAGATTTATCTTCTAAAATTTTACGGGCAGTTTTCGAAGACCCAGAACGTATCGCTTTTTTAAATTTATCAATATTTTTTGTGACTTTGTTGTTATAAGTTTTCATTGTCCAAGTTTCAGATTGCGCACTTTCAATATATTCTTTGCCAGTCACAATATGTGGCACATTAGGTTTACGAACCGTAGCCTTTTTTAATTTCGCAATTTTTGATAATCTTTCAGCACCCGGCATATCATGATATTTATCCATCCATTTTTGTAATTCTATACCTTTGGTATGATAAGTCTTTGAAACATATCTTTGATATAAAACTTCATTCATCAAAAATTTATCTGTTAATTTAGCCTCTAATTTTTTGGCACTTTCAATTTTTTCTTTGTCTTGCAGCATAAATATTTGAACATAAGTTGCCGCATCTTCATCTGTTAGAATATCAACAGACTCTATCGCTAATGACATCAGCGGACAACAAATCAGCATAAAAAATGCAAATATCTTTTTCATCGTTATTTCAAAACAGCGAAGTTTTTGGTAATTCACAAACAACAGCGTCTTCGTCCGCTTCTGGTATTTGACTTATAATTTTTTTAAAATCTGCAACACGTGAAAATTTTCGATAAACCGAAACAAATCTAATAAATGCGATTGGGTCCAAATTCAACAAAGAATCAGATACCATCTGTCCAACTTGGGCGCTGGTTATCGTATCGTCTGCACTTTCTGTTTCCAATCTGCGTTGAATAGACGCAACCAAACGATCAATTTGTTCATCCCGAACATCACGATTGCGACATGCCAATTTTATAGAACGAAATAATTTTTCACGATCAAAAGGTTCTGTTTTTCCACTGTTTTTAACAACAATCAAATCACGCATTTGAATACGTTCAACCGTAGTGAATTTTGCGCCACATTGATTACAAACACGACGGCGGCGAATAATCGCATCACCACTATCCGGGCGTGAATCCGCCACACGACTATCAGTAGAATTACAGTAAGGACACCTCATAATCATTAAGGTTAGAAAAAATTCATGCACAAGTAAAGCAGAATTTATATGCAAAAAAATGCTTTTTCAAAAAAATCAAGTGTTTTTTTTACAAACCGATTCGCTGAACGTCTTTTTTATATGTTGAAAATATGGTAAAATGCATAAAAAAGGCGAGAGAGAAAAATGCAAAAATATTTAAATCAGATTTTATGCGGTGATTGTATCGATATCATGCGCAATATACCTGATGCATCTGTAGATGCGATTTTTGCAGATTCCCCATATAATTTACAATTGGGCGAAAAAACATTGTATCGCCCCGAAGATCAAACTGCTGCACGTGCTGTGCGTGATAATTGGGATGCGTTTGAATCAAATGCACAATATGATGAATTTACCCGCAATTGGATGCGTGAATGTAAACGTATATTAAAACCAGATGGCGCAATGTGGGTTATTGGTTCTTATCACAACATATTCCGTGTTGGCTCGATATTACAAGACATGGGATTTTGGATTTTAAACGACATAGTTTGGGTAAAAACGAACCCTATGCCGAATTTCCGTGGAACACGATTTACAAATGCTCATGAAACACTTATTTGGGCAACACCTACAAAAACCGGAAAATATACATTTAATTATGAAACGATGAAAAAATTAAATGGTGGAAAACAAATGCGTTCTGATTGGGATATAAATATCTGTTTGGGTGAAGAACGTATCAAAGATGAAAAGGGATGAAGTCTATACACAAAAGCCAATGGATTTATTGCGTCGTGTGATTTTGTCTTCAACCAAACCGGGTGATATAATTTTGGATCCATTTGTTGGTTCTGGTACAACCGCTGCAACTGCGAAAGAATTGGGTCGTCAATTTATCGGCATAGATCGTGAAGAAACCTATGTCAATGCTGCACGTGAACGTGTTAAAAACATAACCCCAATTGATTTATCTGGTATCGAAGTATCTGCACCAAAACGTGAAGCGATCAAGGTCAGTTTCCGTGAATTAATTGATGCAGGATTACTTTACGTTGGGCAAACTTTGGTTGGACCACGTGGTGACCGTGTAATGATTACACATGACGGACAATTAATGCATACATTGTATGGCAAAGCATCAATTCACATAATGGCGGCACGCATACAACACAGTGTCAGTTTTAATGGCTGGGATTATTGGTCTGCACAAAAGCAAGACGGTACATTGGTTGCCATTGACGAAATACGCAAATACGTCCGTGATATAAAATCTGGCATCAAAAAAGCGGCATAAAATTTATCAAAATAAAATCAGTTTCCTTCTAAAACCCCTTTTGAAAAAATCAAAAGGGGTGGTTACACTTTAAATAAAAATCGAAACATAATTACCCAAACAAAAAAGAACGTCAAATGACGTTCTTTTTTACCATATCCAAAATTCCGTTATTGTGGAATACGTGAAGTCATTGCACCCCCATTCGGCACACATACGGTACCCGATTGGACACATGCACCACTTATCAATTGATACGTCGCATTGCCAGATGTTTTCAAATTAACCTGGACATATGGACAATCCATCAAACGGCTGTTGAATTGACTGCATGCTTGTTGCCACGAAGCCACATCCGTCACAACGGCTGTTGGCGCAACAGTATCTGGCAATTTCAAATTCCATTTAACATAGAAATCTTTCAAGGAATCTATGGTATGTGATTTGCCCAAAGATACAGTATTCAAACCATCACCAACTTTGCAATTAATATGACTGCGTTCAACCAAAGCAGTAATGGCTGTCGCAATACCACCGGCACCGGCACCAGTCACAGCACCAATCGCCGCACCTTTGCCAATTTCTTTGCCTTTGTTGGCATCTTTTGCGACTTTGAACACAGGTCCCAAATTATTCAACAATGACCCCAATTTGTTTATTTGGAATTGGATTTGGTGTTCAGTCAAACATTTATCACCATGACTGCACCTTGGGCCAGAATTGTTCGACATATAAGAACCAATCTGCAACGGAACAAACAAACATTCATCATTATATCTTGGTACTTCATTATTGTTTGCAGTATTTGTTACAGGTGGACAGTTCGTACTACCAATGATACAAACTTGATTGCCGTTTATATTAAACCCTTCTTGAATATACATTTCACTATTTTCAGGAACCAATTGTTTTGCTCCTTGATAAACTTGCGTATTTGAAAGATTAGCCCTGCATTGTTCCAGATCATGTTTGTACAATTCGATTTTTTCAGCCAATCTGTGTAATGCATTACATTTTTCTTCATCTAATTTTGAAAAGTCATAATTGTCATCAAAAATAGGTGTGCCTGTAAATTCTTTTTTAGCACCTTTATCAGAGAATGTAACCGATTCATACGCATAAGATTTCAAAACACCTGCTTGTTTCGAAGCGGCAATTTTGGTTCCCAATTCACGACGATAAATTTCGTCCGCACATTGGTTTCCACCTTCCATAAATTCATTATGTTTTTTGTTATATGCGGCAGCACCTGCCCCCGCACCAATCGCAGTTCCCAAAATTGTGCCACCCGGGACCGCTATGACTGCGGCAGTTTTCGTATCATTCAACAATGAATTGAAATCAAACAAATCTTTGTTGCATGTAAACGTAGAACCCGCTTTTTGCCAAACTTCAGCCGGTGTATCATCACCAACAGCACCAAACAACCAACTGTTTGTAATTAATTTATCTTTGTTATATGCAGCAACACGAACCAAACATTCAGCCTTGGTCGCATCCCAACGTGCATAATGTCCACGATTTCCATCGTATCCTGTGGTGTTAACTTCTACACCTTGGGGATTATTTTTAGACAAAGAACCATCTAATGCATTGTTATATGCACCAACACGTTTGTTATATTCACTATTGACCGCATTATTATCACTTACTGCTGCGAACGATTCGCCATACGTATTTCTGTCCAATAACAAACAAGTATTTTCAGCCTGGTTCGGTGTCAAACCTGTTTTGCGTAAAACGAAATTATAATATTCTGGTTGAATTACACGTGAATTGAAATCAAGCCAAACATCTGTTGTTGCAGCATAAATATTGCGACAATCAACACGGACTTCCTTAATACACTTATCAATAGCAGATTGACACAAACGCATACCGCTCATAATAGAATTACGAACATCAGCATTGAATAAATCATTTATTCCGCCCTGAAGCCCGCCAGTATTAACACACTGTAAAATATCATCCATACACATTTGAATTGTATATGTGGAATTTCTTATACCGCCATCCGGACAATCACCCGGGGTTGGGGTTGGGGTCGGCGTAGGTGTAGGTGTAGGCGTTGGATTCGGCACAATATTGGGCAACCCAGAACCATTATCAACAGGCTGATTTATCGTCTGCACAGCCGGATTTCCAATGGTATTCAAAGACACAACCGGCATTGTCGGCATACGTGCAGATGTCGCACCCGCCATCATGCTGGCCCGTCCAGCCGGTGCCGCATTTGCCCCACAAAAAGCCATCAACACAGCCATACTTACCACAGTTTTACCAAATAAATTTATTCTATTCATGATATTTTCCCTTAAATTCCTACGTGGTTATTATATCACATAAAAGACATTAAAAAAAGTTTTTTTTACAAATTTTATATCAAAATATTATTTTTAATAAAAAATTGACAAATTACAACAATTGTCTATAATAAAAGTATGAAAAAGGTCCTGGAATTTTTGAAATCTAATTTTATTATTGTCAAATGGACAATATGGTATTTTTTCATTATATGGTTTATATTAAAATTTATTTTCAATTTTAACATGTTTTCCGGGTATTATTGGTGGAAATTTTTTCACGCAACATTGCATGGGTTTGGTGGATTTATGTTTGGAATAATTGTTTATTCTGCATTGCCATTGTATATCGCCACAACACTAATTACATATCGCAAAAAGGAATTGATTATTCCAATACCTTTTTCAAAAACAATATCTAAAATTTTTTCTAAAAAAACCGAAGAGCCAGAAAAAACACCTGAAAATCCGGAACCGGAACCAGAACAAACCATCGACCCCGAATTTCCATCGGATTTACCCCCAGAATTACGTGTTCCTTTTCAACGTGTAAAAAATCGTTTACCATTAACCAGTGGGGTTTCTGTATATAACAAACCAAATGTCGCAACACAAAAAACAACCGAACCAAAAACAAAACCAGACGACACATCATCAATTCCAATCCCAATGGCTTTTGATATTTCCGATACAATCGAACCAACTATGCCCGATTCTGTTCCAACATTCAAAGATTTGGATTTCGATATACCAATTGCAACAGAAAAAGAATTAGAAAACAATACCACAAAATATTTCAAAGATAAAAACATAGACTTTGAAACTTATCAAAATTTTGTAGCAACTGAAAAATTTGTAATATACGAACACAATGATGAAGATTTTTGGATAATGGATGGCGATTCTTGGTTTGCAGCCGGCAAACAAATAGATTCCCCGGTCAAAGAATTAATCGATTTAGCAACACAAAACGATTTAACACCTGTTATATATTTGGCATCACAAAACATTATGGATATCGATAACACAATTGCCAATTTTGAATCCGCCGGTATTTTGGTTGTCAAAGATTTGGATGAATTGAATTAAAAACCGCCCATTCGGGCGGTTTTATTTTATCTTAAACGCAATTTCTGTTGCAACTCAGAATTTTCATCACTTCCTTCTTCTGCATCAAACCTGGAATAAGTGGACATTTGTATCGACTCGGTTTTTGGGCCTTCTTCCACTACGAATTTACAAAGCACCCCGCAATTACAACTTGCTGTATTTGATTTTTTACCATTACGATAACGTTTATACTTTGTCGTAGTCACATTACACACATTCGAAGCACTATCATAATTCGCATCTATTGTCACATATTCATTTGTACACCCATGTATATTCGGTTGTGATTGCGATAGCATCGCTCTTGCCTTACATAAAACTTCGTTCCTTGCGTCAAAATTTGCGTCTTGGCTTGCAGATTCCGCAGCAATTACATCTGCCAGTTTTTGTGCCAATGCCGGAACTTGTTCTTTGTTAAGTTTTTCCACCGCTTCATCATAATTTTCCCACAAACGATTCATCAAATCCCCAGCAATCGCCATTTTGGCGCTTTGTGTTAAATTTTTAAATCTTGCTGTTGCCCCCAGTGTATTTTTTGATTTCGCAGTATTTCCAGATCTGCTAAATCCAGAAACACTACGCCCATTAATACATGCATCAACTTTTGGATCAGATTCAATTTGGGCAATCTTTGAATTCCAAGCGGAATTCAAGGCATCCACCATTTTTTCAGTCGCTTCACTCATTGTGTCCGTCTTGGCAAACAAATCTTTTGTTGTTTCTGCGATATTTTCTTGGAAATAATCTATGGATGATAAATCTGGACGATTTGTTATTTGCACCCCAACATGCCCTCTCAATATATCAGTTTTAGTGAAAGCATAAGGGTCAGCATGGCATTCACCATTTTCATTACATATTGCAACAGACAACAAATCAGTCATAGCATTTGTGGATAATACTGCATTTGGACAAGAATCTTTATCACCACACGCTTTTATCATAGCATTATCCAAAGCCGACTGACACGCCAACAACATATTATTATCGATATTCAATGCCAAACCTTGGGCAATCTGTGCAACATAATCACGAACATCATCTGCCCCTGTTAATGTAACACCATCTTCTGTCGCCCCCATACATGCTGTCAATTTTTCGGTTGGACACAAATTCATAATGGCATCCGTAGACAAACCGATACAGTTCGAATAATCAGCACCACAACGGTCATCAGACAACAAACAATCTTTGACTTCTTTGGTACATGTGTCAACTTTCATAGATGTCAACATTGCAATCAAACCATTCCAAAGTGTTGATTTTGTTGGCTCTTCATACGTGCCGCCCGTCGCTTCCAAACAAGGTTCTAATTGAACTTTACAAAGTGATTTATAAGTCAGTGGATTTGACAAACACATGTCATACGAATCGCCATCACCGAAATTAGATTTACATGCGTCCTGAAAACATTTTGCGACAGATGGGATACATTCCATACGCAATCTTTGTTCCGCTATATCTTCTGCAGACTTTAATGCCGGTGCCGCATTGCGCAAGAAAGCCTTCCACACTGCATCGTTTTTATTCGAATTCACACATTGTTTCGTAACACTTTCGCAAATAAGTTTCTTTGCCAACAATTGTTCCATGGTTGTTGCCGCCAATGTAATATCAGCGCCCGCAACAGAACTTTTGATTGTTGTTTGTTTTGCGATTTTACCCGACGTATTCCCTTTGACGTTTTCTTTGGCTGCCAAAGTCACACAACCGGTATAATCTTCACCACATTCCGCCGTTGTTTGCATACATCTCGTAAACGCAATCACACATTCCCCGGTCGTAGCATATTTATTTTGATTTTGATATTCATCCAATGCCGCATCACGCAAAGCCTTTTGTGCAGCCTGTAATTTTTGTTGGCTTTGTGATTTTTGTGCTTTTAAACTGTTTTCATACGCAATACAATCAGACTTAATTCTTTGTGCATAAATCAATTGCATCATAGAACCATATTCTTTACATTTATCAGAAGTTTGGGCAGCACACATTTTCGCACTGGCTTTGTATAAATCATCACCCTGTTTATCAGCAAATGTATTAAGGCTATCACCAGAATTTGATTCAAACAAATCATCAACATCATTAAATATGTTGTTATCCCATGCAGACAAATCCAATGTACGAACTTTCTTTTTATTATCTTCTTTGTCTTGATTTACAGTTTTTTCAGCCACCGCTTTTGCACGCGCCATAATTTGTTCTTCACCTTCGCCCATTTGAATACGTTCAACACCTTCGGTAGCCATCAAATAGGTTTGTTCATCCAATTTTAAAATATCTTCCAAAGCCTTGTCTAATTCAACAATTCTGTCACTGCATTGACAACGACCACCGGATGCATTATCCAACATACAAAAAGCATCCATACAACCGAAAAAACCTTCCTGACATTCTTGTGGAACATTGGTATTTGCAGTTGCAGTTGCAACTTTGGTTCCGGTATTAATAACTTTTTGCACAGAACCTGCACGGGCAGAAACAACCCCGCTTCCAGCATTTGTTTGTTTGGTGGCTGCACGGGCAGAAACATTTCCGCCAACATTTTGTGTCGCAGCAGTTTTTACCGCCCCACGTGTTGCGGCACGTGCAGCAACAGGTGCATTCACCGTATTTTGATTTGTCGTATTTTGGGTACGTGCCCTGCCCCGTTCATTGGCTGCAAAAGCCCCAAAACACAAGACACTTATCGACAAAGCGATTGCAAAAAATACAGATTTACGCATAAAAATCTCCTTAATCCTTTTAATACATTTTATCATAAAATCACCCGTCTTGCAAATTAATATTCATAAAAAAATCGCCCAATTGGGCGATTAAAAAATCACAACTTGATTTATTTTCCAGTTGCACGACGTTTAACAGCAACCGCTTTTTTGGCGCCAGTTGCTTTTGGTGCTGCTGCTTTCTTTTCTGCTGCAACTTTGGTTGTTTTTGTTGCTTTTTCAACTTTTGGTGCCGCTGCTTTTTTTGTTTCTTCTTTTGCAACCGGTTCTGTAGATTCCGCAGCAACTGTTTTTGGTGCAACTTTTTTGGCATTTTCGTCCCTGTCAACCAATTCAATAATTGCCATTGGTGCCGCATCACCATAACGGAAACCAGCTTTTAAAACACGAGTATAACCACCAGGACGTTTTGCATATCTTGGGCCCAAAACTGTAAACAATTTTTTCACAGTTTTATCACAACCATTACCCAATTCTGCTGCAGTCAAACGACGATTTGCCACAGTATCAACTTTTGCACGAGTAATCAATTTTTCGACTACACTGCGTAAATCTTTTGCCTTTGGCAAAGTTGTTTTAATTTGTTCTTTTTCAATTAAGTTTTTCGCCAAACCAATGAACAAGGCTTTGCGTGCATTTGTGTCACGATTAAAAGTGCGACCTGCTTTCATATGTCTCATTTGATTACTCCTTTTGTTGTTTCTGCCCTGATTTTTATCTCAGGGATTTTTTTCGAGACACCACAACCAAAAATTTCTTTCTGAATTGTGGAATTTTGTTTTTCTCATACTCCTAGCGCCTACTCCTAGCAGTAGGTAAGAAAATTGTTAGAATGCGTTAGTTGGCAGTGTTTGGAGGTTCGCAGTGTAGTAAACCTACATAAGAACCGCCAAACACCACAAATGGCGCATTATCACAATTTTATTTGTAGGGGTCTTCGTATTTTTTTGCCAACTCCGCCACATTTTCTGGTGGCCAACCTGGCACTTCCATACCCAAAGACAATCCCATTGCTTCCAATTGAGCTTTGATTTCATTCAAAGACTTACGACCAAAGTTAGGTGTTTTCAACATATCGTTTTCAGTCTTTTGAACCAATTCGCCCAACCAATTAATTTTATCGTTCTTTAAACAATTTGTTGCACGAACAGACAATTCCAATTCGTCAACATGTTTCAATAATTTTGGATCAAATGGTAAAACATCTTTTGCTTTTTCTTCTTCTGTGACCAAATTATTTTGTGTTGGATCTTCGAAATTGATGAACACAGACAATTGATCTGTCAAAATACGTGCAGCATATGCAATCGCATCTTCTGGTGTGACAGACCCATTAGTTTTCACAACCAATTCCAATTTATCATAATCTGTTGATTGACCAACACGAGTTTGTGAAACATTTGATGCCACATTCAAAATTGGAGAATAAATAGAATCCACAGGAATTGTTCCCAATGGCAAATCTGTTGCATTAATATTTGCAGGAACATAACCACGACCAGATGCCAATGTAATTTCCATATCCAATGTTGCACCATTATCCAAAGTGCAAATTTCTGCATCTTTGTTCATTACTTCGATACTGCCAGACGTTTCAATCATTCCAGCAGTCACCACAGCCGGTCCTTTGACTTTTAATGTGGCTTTGTGTTGACCTTCGGTTAATGCTTTGAAATAAACACCTTTTAAATTCAAAATTATATCAGTCACATCTTCACGAACACCAGTCAAACTGCTGAATTCATGTTGAACGCCATCAATTTTGATATAAATTGGTGCACATCCTTGCAAAGAAGACAACAAAACACGACGCAATGCCGTCCCCAATGTCAAACCAAAACCTTTTTCCAAAGGTTCAGCAATTAATGTTGCAATATTTGGGTTATTTTCATCGACTTTGATATTCAATTTTTTTGGCTTAATCAAAGTCATCCAATTTTTTTCAATCATTTTATACTCCATCAGGCTTAGTTTATTATTTTCACCAGATTAACGCACGCAACCTGCGCACGCCCGGAAATTTTATAACAAAGTTTTCACAAAGTCAAATA
The DNA here is from genome assembly GCA_947169505.1 of uncultured Pseudomonadota bacterium. GTDB lineage: Bacteria > Pseudomonadota > Alphaproteobacteria > Rs-D84 > Rs-D84 > Enterousia. Next base: position 1,974 of record CAMVPZ010000008.1, on the reverse strand, counting down.
AAACTTTATTGTTGTGGTTGCAAAACACTGGCATTCATTTTAACATTTTTAAATATATCCATATCCATATCTGGAAACCTGATATAAACACCACCAAAATTTAATTTTATTTTTATTTTTTTACATATTTGATTCAAATCATTTTCGTTTTCCGGATTATAAGAGGTTCCATTTGTTTGGGTTGTATAGCCGGTTGCACAATTTGTACATCTGGATTGCCCAGATGCAGAAAAAGATCCTTTTGGGCATATAAAATTTGTTTTTTCAATACCATAATCACCAACAATCCTCTCACATGAATTTGCATGATTGTCTGTTCCCGGACAATAATAGCCCGCCTTGCATTGTAAACAAGAATTATTTGACGTACAATACCCCACAGGACACGCAACGCATGCACTTTCGCCCGTCCTGTTTGTATAAATATTAAATTTGCCATTTGGACACTCACCACACCAATCAGCATCCGCATCACTACCATCAGGAGATGTTGGTGATGGATCTTTGACATAATGTCTCATGTCCGCTTTAACAGAAATCTCATCCATTAATTTCCAAACATTATTTACAATATGCCATTTTACACTAACATCGTTTTCACTGGAAATATCGCAATTTCCGGCGATTAATTTTATACCACACATTGCTGTCCCACTTTGCTCATCGATGCGAACAGGACTATACAAATTGGTATTATAAGGAACATTTGGACAATTTTGACATTCGCCATTTTCATAATAATCGACCGGATTATCACATTTTACACATTCTGTCCTGGTTGAAACAGAATACGGTTTTGAACTATTAATTTCGCTGCAAGTTTTGCATTCTGCCCCCCCGACATCAACACAATGATAACCACCGCTGTGTCCCTGATATGCGGAACACGTTCCCGATGGACATAAACCATTATCAACACCATTACTACACGCATGTCCAGGTGGACAATTAATACATTGGGTATGATCTGCATTGGCATATTTACCGGGCGGACAAACTTGACAGCCAACATTCAATGTTCCATTTTTCACGACAGCCTCACCATTCCCGGTACACTCTGTACATTGACTTGCACCTTGTTGATTTGAATATTCATTACCAGTACACGGATTTCGCACCCCATTAGTACACGCATATCCCGCTTCACAAGTTTCACATGCCGTATGTCCATCATTGGCATATGTACCATCAGCACAAACATCGCAACCAATATTTAATGTTCCGGCATTGTTCTTTTTAACAGCACGACCAACCCCATTACACAAAGAACACGCCTGAGCCCCAGATGTAGAATATTGATTACCTGTACATGAACCAGTTATACCTTGATCATTACACGATGAAACCACATAATCACCATTATAAACATCACAATATTTTCCCGCCGGACAACTTGAACAACTTGATGCCTGTGCAGGCAAATATTGTCCAGAATAACATTTTGGTCGGGCATAATACAACCTGCTTCCCCCAGAACAAGTAGTATTTTTATGATAACAATCATTCATAGTTTTCGCACGGGCATCAGATGTATACCCAGCAGGACACAAATAAACACCGATACCATTAAGTGTACCTGTATAATCAATACCTGCCTGTGTCAAACTTCCATTCCTACACATAACATCAACACCTGTCGGAACAACTGCACTCCACCCACCTCTACAATAACAACCTTCTCTACAGTCTCTTACTGTTCCAGAACCACACCAATACCCAGAACATGCCTCATATTGCCCACCACACGTTCCACTTGTACGACACTCTGCAAAAACAGGGTCAAAAAAAACCATCATGCCTATGCACGCAAACAACGTCTTGAAAAAACAAGATTTTCTAAATATCATGGTTCAGCAAATTGCCTTTCGTTCCTTTAACTAAAGATTATATTAACAACTTTTATTTTTTTCTGCAATATCAAAAATTTTTTTAGTGATGAAAAAGAATAAAAAACCGCCCGGGTGGGCGGTCATT
>CAMVPZ010000007.1 GCA_947169505.1 uncultured Pseudomonadota bacterium | reverse complement strand
CGGCGGGAAGGAGGGCAAAGTCCGTAACTTCTGCCGGAACCATAACAAGTTCACCATATCGCAGATCATGGAAATTGTGAACAAATGTGGGACGATGTACATAATGTTCCATTAACATCGCATACAACAAATCCTGTGCGATTTATAATTGTATCAAAAGGAAATTATACCGCACATGATGGCGGTTTAAGTGATGTTGCACCAACTATATTGAAATTATTAAACATAAAACAACCGGACGAAATGACCGGAAAATCTTTGATATAAAAAATCCCGCACTTGCGGGATTTAATTTTATTTTGTGCGCAAATCTCTTTGATGTTTTATTTGCGATTGAGTTATATTGTGAATAATTGTAAATTTATTACGTGCATATTCATTTAACAATAAATCATCACCACGTTGAATATCAAATGTCGCATTATTGGCATGCAAGTGGGCAGAAGGATAGTGTTGGATTATTTGTTCGCCAATTTTATCCCCGTATACTAACAAATCGTTTCCTTGTCTGCCAATTACAGTAGCCAATTCATAATTGTGAATTTGGTAATTGCTTTTTAAAGACCATGTTTTTCCATCTTTGATTTCAAACATATCACCAAATTTTGGCATTGTATGTGGCAAGAAAATCAAATCGTTAACTCTGAAAGCTTTTTTATCAAAAGCATCTGTTGAAATTGTTGATACATTATACAAATCCTTTGAATCCACCAAAGGTTGAATTTCATATACTATTACATCTTTGATTACCATTTTGTTTCCTTTTTATTTGTTCGTTGTTTTTGAAAAAATGTGCGAAGCATTTCTGCGGATTTGTCGGCATATTCAGGCATTTGAATCACGTTTGGTTTCCACAAATGTTTGTCGCTTTCAAATATTCGTGCGTTTGCGGTTATTCCGCCACCCTTTTCGTCTGTTGCAGCAAAATAAATATTTTTTATTCGTGCAAAAGATGCGGCGGTTGCACACATGGCGCATGGTTCCAGTGTCACATATAAATCGCATTCGTCTAAAAATTTGGTTCCTAATTTTTTACATGCTTTGTTGATTGCGATTATTTCGGCATGTAATGTTGGATTTTTAGATTTTTGAACGCAATTTTCACCACGTGCGATGATTTTATCATCTTTGACTATTACAGCACCGATTGGTACATCGTCGTGAGATAATGCTTTTTTTGCCAATAAAAACGCTTGATTCATAAAATTCATAATGTAAACTTTATAGTATGAAATCGAATTTGCAAGTTATTTCTGGGAAATACCGTGGTAAAAAGTTGATTTTACCAGTGGACGCACGTCCAACACAAAATATGGCACGTGGGGCGTTATTTAATATGTTAAATGATGTGATGGACACAACAAAACCGATGATTGTATGGGATGCCTTCGCAGGCTCTGGGGCTTTTGGGATTGAATGTATATCACGTTTCAATAATGCAAATGTTGTTTTTACTGATAATTCTGCCAATTCGATAGATACAATCAAAAAGAATTTAGCATCGATAACCGAAAAAGCAACAATTGAAAAAAATGATGCGATATCTGTGATACAAAAGTTCGGCAAAGATACAGATTTGATATTTTTGGATCCACCCTATGCTGATTTTGGTTTGGGGGCTTTGTTTGTAAAAAAACTTGGCAAAATTGCCAAAAGCGGCGCTGTTTTAATCTGGGAATTTGAAAACGTGCAACAAACACCAAAAATAGACGATGTTTGGGAAGTTGTAAAAGATAAAACTTATGGGCGTGCTAGATTTTTGTTTTTGCATAGAATTTAGCAAAAAAACTTGCGTTATATATTTTTTGTGATACCTTTTGTTGACAAAACAAGGGGGCAACGTTATGGATAAAGATGATAAAAATTTATTTATGGTTGTTGGTATAGAAAAAAACAAGCGGCATCCAAATTATGCATGGGTTTCGTTTGCTAATCTTCAGGGTGACTATTTTTCCAAACGTTGGACGGATTTATCAAAGAACAAACAAATAAAATACGGAACAATTGGTGCGTTTGATGAAAATCGTGAATTCTGTGGTGCCCAAGATTATTTTGATCTTGGAAATCGATATTCTGTTGGGCAGGTAATGTCGGTGGAACATTGCAAGGTTCGTTCGGCGCCTGCGTATAAATATCATATGGGTTTAGCCAACGGAGATTTTGAAACGTCTTTTGTGGAATCTTCTGCACAATTAGCAACTGTTGGAAACAGGCTTTTGGTGCATTATGAAAAATATATAATGAATTTGACTACTATGGAAAATTGTTGGAATTTATCGAACCATTATAATATTAGAAAATATGGTTTGCGACCATCGTATTGCGGTTTGTCGGCAAGAAAATATTTGCCGGCTGCTGGAGAATATAAAAATTACAAAGGCGAAGTGGTTATGCCTGCTGTGGTAGGCAGATACTATGGTGACGATTTGTTTCGTGTTTTTAAACCATACCCTAGATCAGAAAATTGTTGGCATAACATACATATTCTTATCAAGGGAAAATGGTTTCCGTTGCCACGTCCAAGCGATATAGTGTTGTTACAAATAGAAGAAAAAGATAAATTTGTTTTAAAGGATAATTTGACGATGTCTGCGCAGTTGCGAGATATGCAAAACAAATTTGGATTGCCACAACATCAGGCTGCAATGATTGAACTTTGGCAAAAAACTTTTGGCGAACGCGAATAAATCTCTTGATTTTTCGATAAATTTATTACATAATATGCCCCGCACGACACCCTTGGAGGTTGTGCAAACACAAAAACAAAACATTAAAAGGATTTAAAATGTCTATTAAATTAAATGCTGAAATTCGCAAAGTTGCTGGCAAGGGGGCCGCACGTGCAGTTCGCAAGAACCAAAACATCCCTGCTGTGATTTATGGCGAAAAGAAAGAACCATTGTCCATTGAATTAAATGGTCGTGATTTTAATATGTTGTTGGGACAACCGTCTTTGCGAACAAAATTGTTTGAAATTACAACATCTAAGGGCAAAGAAGATGCTATGTTGATGGATATTCAATATCATCCTGTGTCGGATAAGGTCGTTCACGTTGATTTTAAACGTATTAATGTCAAAGAACCTGTCCGTGTTGTTGTTCCTGTCGAAGTTATCAATGCTGATATTTCCAAAGGTCTTAAATTGGGTGGTGTTTTGAATTTTGCTGTCCGTAAAGTCGGCTTGGTTGGATTGGTTGCTGACATGCCTGAAAAAATCACTATTGATTTGGCAAATGTCACAATTGGCGACACAATTCACGGATCTGATTTGGTTTTGCCAAAAGGTATCACTTTGGGATTGCATATGGCAGATTTGGCTTTTGCAACAATTGGTGGTAAAATGCCAGAAGAAGCAGATGCCAAGAAAGCTGCTGTTGCTGAAGCACCGGCAAAGAAATAATATCTTTGCATATATAAAGATTAACCGCCCAAATGGGCGGTTTTTTGTATGAATTTATACCGATAATTTTTTATATTTTAACACTTGAAAATAGTTAATTGATAACTATATTTCGATTAAGCAAAAAAACTTAGCAAGGAGTAAAATTATGTCAAAAGTTTTAGGTATCGATTTGGGTACAACAAATTCCGCCATGGCTTTCATGGATGGTAAAGATCCAAAAATTATCGAAAATAGCGAAGGACAACGCACAACACCTTCTGTGGTGGCTATTACAAACAATGGCGAACAATTGGTTGGTATTACCGCTAAAAATCAGGCTGTCACCAATCCAGAAAACACAATTTATGAAATTAAACGTTTGATGGGATTAAGATATGACAGCGAAGCGGTTCGTGAAATTCAAAAACGTGTCCCATACAAAATAGTTGCCGGTGATAATGGTGATGCTTGGGTTGAAATTGATGGTAAAAAATATGCTCCATCCCAAATTTCCGCTATGATTTTATCTAAATTAAAGAAAGATGCAGAAAGTTATTTGGGTGAAACAATTACTGATGCAGTTATTACTGTGCCGGCATATTTCAACGATTCTCAACGTCAGGCTACAAAAGATGCGGGTCGTATTGCGGGATTGAACGTTTTGCGTATTGTTAATGAACCAACTGCTGCAGCTTTGGCTTATGGTTTGGACAAAGACAAAGATGGAACAATCGCTGTTTACGATTTGGGTGGTGGAACATTTGACGTGTCTATTTTGGAAATCGTTGATGGTGTATTCGAAGTAAAATCTACAAATGGTGATACTGCGCTTGGTGGCTCTGATTTTGATGCCCGTGTTTTGAAATATTTAATTGAAGAATTCAAAGCGCAAACTGGTATTGATTTATCCAATGATAAATTGGCATTACAAAGATTAAAAGAAGCCGCTGAAAAGGCAAAAATCGAATTGTCATCCAAAACTTCAACTGAAATCAATTTGCCGTATTTGACGGCTGATAGCACGGGTCCAAAACATTTTAATACTACATTGACACGTGCAAAATTGGAATCTTTGGTTGCTGATTTGATTGAAAAAACAATTGAACCATGCAAAAAGGCTTTGAAAGATGCAGGGCTTACAACATCCCAGATTAACGAAGTTATTTTGGTTGGTGGACAAACCCGTATGCCAAAGGTTGCGGAAACTGTAAAAGAATTCTTTGGTAAAGAACCACACAAAGGTGTTAACCCAGATGAAGTGGTCGCATTAGGTGCCGCTATCCAAGGTGGTGTATTAAAAGGCGAAGTCAAAGACGTTTTGTTGTTGGATGTGACACCATTATCTTTGGGAATTGAAACATTGGGCGGTGTGTTCACAAGATTGATTGACAGAAACACAACGATTCCAACCAAAAAATCACAAATATTCTCTACGGCAGAAGACAATCAATCTGCAGTGACTATTCGTGTATTCCAAGGTGAACGTGATATGGCTGCCGATAACAAATTACTTGGTCAATTTAATTTGGAAGGTATTGCACCTGCCCCACGTGGTATGCCACAAATCGAAGTATCTTTTGATATTGACGCAAACGGTATTGTTCATGTGTCTGCAAAAGATAAAGGTACAGGCAAAGAACAAGCGATTTCTATTAAATCTGACGGTGGATTAAGCGAAGATGAAATCAAACGTATGGTTGATGAAGCCGCTGCTAATGCTGAAAGCGATAAAAAGAAAAAAGAATTAGCCGAAGCGAAAAATACAGCAGAAACCGCAGTGTTCAGTATTGAAAAATCATTAAAAGAACACGGTGATAAAATTTCTGCACAGGAACGTGAAGCCATAGAAAACGCTAAAAAAGAATTAAGCGATGAATTGGCTAAAGCGGAAGCGACGGTTGAGTCTTTGAAGGCAAAAACCGATGCTTTAACTGAAAAAGCGATGAAATTGGGTGAAGCGGTTTATAAAGCTGCCCAAGAAGCGCAAAAAGCAGAAGAAAATAAATCTGGCGAATCTGGCGACAATAATGGCGCGCGTGACGCAGATTTTTCTGAAAAGAAATAAAAAATCTTTCTTTCCTTTTTTATAAAAACCCGCCCAAACGGGCGGTTTTTGTTTATTTTCTTTTTTCGCCAATGTATATTCCCATGTCTGTTGCGGTTTGTAATAGTGTATCGTTGGGTTCTACATAGGCATTTGATGTCATTGCACCAATAATTTTTGGATCTTTTTCCGGAATGCCCGCATCAAAAAATTCATTTAATGAAACAGTTTTGTATTCGCCGTTTTGTAATGCGGTCATAACAAATGTTTCGTTGTTTTCGATTGCGTTCAATGCGGTTTCGGCAAATCCAGAAGCCAAGATTCTGTCGGTTGCGACTGTGTCACCTGCCCTTTGAATATGTTCTGGGAAAGCGGTTCGATTAGCGATATTGGCGTTATTAAGCGCACGTGAAATCATGTCGGCGGGTTTACCAGAATGTCCCCGTATAGAAATCCCTTCGGCAACCATGATTATACCGTAATCTTTGGCAGATTGTTTTATGTGTTTAATTAAATTATTAACATCAAATTTTATTTCTGGGATTAATATTGCGTTTGCATTGATTGCCACCCCGGCATGCAATGCCAATTTTCCGCAATTACGTCCCATGCTTTGTACAACAAACCAGCGATGGTGGCTGCGTGCGGTCATTATCAATTGATCACAATAAGAAACCAATTGTTGCACAGCAGTATCAAAACCAATTGTTTTATCTGTTAATGGTATATCCATATCTATGGTTTTTGGAATACATACCAATTGTAAATCATTATAAATTTCACGATAAAGGTGTGCCAAAGACAAACTGCCGTTTCCGCCAATCAAAACCAAAGCATCCAAATTTAAATCGTGTAAAGATTTTTTTAATCTTTTATTATATGCGGCCAACTTACCCGCTTTTGCAGACGTTTCGAAATTAGTCGTTCCGGCATTACCGTTTGATAAAATACTGCCTGCTAAACGGCTGTTTTCAAAATCAAATGTATGTGTGTCTAATTTTATTGTACGTGCCGGGTTTGCATATAAACCATCTGTACCGTCCAAAATTCCAACAACTGACCATTTGCGTTTTGTGCATCCGTCAATCAATCTTTGGATTGTTGTGTTTAACCCAGAACAATCGCCCCCTGTTGTCATGATACCTATTCTTTTCGTTGCCAATTTTTTCTCCCTTGATTATGTCGTATTCATTATACCATAAAAAGATTGACAAATAAATATTTTTTGGAATACTTTTGGCAAAGAAACTTAAGGGGATTTATATTATGGCAAATTCTAATATTGGAAAAACAAAACGTTCTACGGATGATTTAATTGATGGTGCGATCGACAGACAACAATCTTGGTTGGATAACCGTCGCAGATTTACTCGTGATTTCTTAAAAAGATTCAATGTATTTGATAGAAAGCAAACAGAGCCAGAAACACAAAAAGAAAAACAAGATAAAACAGAAAAAGACCGCAAAGTTATTGTCAGGTCTTATTGGTTTCCAATATTATGCGCAATAATTGTTATTTTATTGGCTGTGTTTATTATGCTTTTCAAACTTAATACCCCGGTTAAAGTCATTGCACCGACTGTACCAGAACCAATTGTTAAAACTGTTTCTCGTAAAATCACAGGACCATCGTTTGATTTGGTTCGTATTGAAAAAAGTGGAAATATAATTATTGCAGGACGTAATGTTCGTGAATCTAATATATCAATTTTAATAAATAAAAAAGTTGTTGCAACAAAACACACAAATAAAAACGGTGAATTTGTTTATGCTCCGTCAAATGTTTTAAAGCCAGGCAATTATATAATTTCTTTGATTGATACGGATAAAAATATTAAATCAGAAGATTCTGTATTTGTTTATATTTCTGAACATGGTTATAAAAATTCTGTGTCATTGCTTTTGACCAAAGATGGCAGCAAAGTTATGCAAGCACCAGAATTATTAGATGGTGATCTGGTTGTTTCAAAAATAGATTATCTTGATACTGGTCGTATGGTTGTGACTGGGCGTGCATTACCAAAATTACGTGTATCGCTTTCATTGAATGATAAATATTTGGGGTTCGCTCGTGTATCCAATTATAAAAATTTTGGTTTGGGTGCAGATGTTGGAACACTGGAAAGTGGTAAAGAATATAAATTAAACGTACGTCTTCACGATGGTGAAGGCAATACTATTGCGAACATAGAACATAAATTTATTATGCCAGAAATGACCGGTGATGATAATACTTTCTATACTGTGCGCCGTGGGGATTGTTTGTGGATAATTGCACGTAATTTTTTACGTCGTGGAATTTTGTTTACTATGATAGCAGAAAGAAACAATATCAATAATCCTGATTTGATTTTTCCAAATCAATTATTACAAATTCCAATGAAAGATTAAATTGATAAAAAACCTAAAAAACAGGTTGATTTTACCGATATTTTGGTTTATATTCTCTGTTGCGGTCGCTATTGTATGGGTTGGTTGGCGTGGTATCTTGTAAATCTGCCCCTCTGCCGAGTACTTTTGACCGATCAAAGATTTGTTAATTTTGTTAAAATCAAGGGCAAGACGTAAATGGTAAAGTATGAATTGTTAAATTTCAATGTTCGTGGTAATCACGAAGGCAGTTTGGTGGCGTTAGAAAGTTCTAAAAATATACCTTTTGATATTAAACGTGTATATTATATTTGGGGAAACAAAAACGATGTGGTTCGTGGTAAACATGCCCATCGTAAATTAGAGCAAGTTATTATTTGTACATCTGGCTCATGTGATTTTATATTGGACAATGGTACAGAGCGCACAACAGTACATTTGAATTCTCCATCCCAAGGTTTGTATATAAAAAGCAATATTTGGCGGGAATTTACAAATTTTTCATCTGATTGTGTAGTCATGGTTTTAGCGTCTGAACATTATGACGAAAAAGATTACATACGTGATTATAAAACGTTTGTGAATGAAATAAAATCGGCTAAAACTTATAATGTTAACGTAAGATAAAATTAAATACAAAGGTAATTAAAATGCAACACAAAATATTTTTATTATTGGGCGGAAACAAATTAAATTTTGGTATTTTAAATAAATTTAAAAATGCAGGATATCTGGTTTATGTGGTTGATTGGAACGAACATCCACAAATGACGGGTGATAAACATTACAGAATTGATGTAAAAGACAGCAACGCAATAATTGATGCTTTGAAAAAAGATGGTGTTTTTGATAATGTTGCTTTTGCTTATTCTTCGATTGATTTGGCGGTTCCGTCTGTTGCAAAAATTAATCGTGCGATTGGTTTAACTACTATCACAGATGAAGGTTTGAAATATTCTTCTTCTAAATCTATGATGACACAAAAATGGAACGAAGCTGGTATATTAAATCGTATTTCAAAAAAATATACAGATTTTGATGATTCTATTATAGAATTTAACAAAAAATATAAATTGATTGTTAAACCTGATAATTCCGCATCATCTCGTGGCATCACGATTGTCGAAAAAAATGCTGATACAGAAACCATAAAAAATGCGTTTAATCGTGCAAAAACAGAAGCGTCTGATAACATTACGGTCATAGAAGAATTTGTTGACGGCACGGAATTTACTGTTGAAATGATTGGTGATAATTACGGAAATGTATCTGTTTATGGAATATCAAAAAAACAACATACAAAAAACACAGACAATAATAAAATCGCTGTAAAGTTGCACTATAATGCGGTTGGTGCTGATTTGCAAAACAAAATCGCAGAATTTGGAATTAAATGTTATAAAACGTTGGGGTTTTCTTCTTCATTGGGACATTTGGAAGTTTTGTTAAAACAAGATGGAACTTTGTCACCTGTTGAAATTGGTGCACGCAGCAGTGGTTTTATTGCATCTGATTTGGTTGACATTGTGTCTGGATCAAATTTCTTGGGCGATTTAATCAAAGTTCAAAATGGTATGCCCGTGAAAAACGGTTTGCATCCACAAACAGATAAATCATCTTTGTATTTCTTTTATGATTTTCCAGATGGTTATGAGATAAAAAAGTCTGTTAATCTTTTAGATTTTACAGAGTCTTCAATAGAAAGCCGTTATTTTAATCGTGATAATTTATATGTTGGTAATAAATTTACCAAAATTGATAATGATAATGCTCGTTTAGGGTTTGAAATATTGTCCGGACCTAAATCTGTGATGACACCGGAATATATCCAAATTCAAGAACAAGCGATGTTAACCAAAATGAATGGAAGATAAAATGTTTTATGATGCCCATATTCATAATTTATGCAAAGAATCAGGTGGCTTTATAATAGGTTTAATGGGAAAACCATATTTTGAAGGTACTTTGGATAATGATTCTGTGTTAAAATTACACAACCCAGAAAAGAATTATTTTGCATTTTATTATGTGACATATGGTGAAATTAATAAAACAATTAAACATAAATATATAAAAATTCATCCAAGACGTGAAAAATATTCACCAGACGAAGTTATTAATTTTATATCTAAAAACAATCCAAAGTGTGTAATGATTGATACGCTGAATGAACCATATTGGCAATCAAATGATTATTGGCGTGTTGCGATGTCTGCACCGGATATAACATTTATATTTCCACACAGTGGTGGGTATTTGATAAATGATTTTATAAAAATATGTCATTTTCAAAAAAATGTATGGATTGATTTTGCATTAACCCATACGAATCTTGGAAAATTGGGCGATAAAAAGACCGGATTGAATTATATAAATGATGCAATAAAATATGCGTTGAATTCACCATTTAAAAATCGGGTATTATTATCATCTGATTATCCTTTCTTTAGTCAAGCTGATGTTGTAAAGTATTACAAAAAGATGAAAAAAATTGATTTGTTAAACAATAACTTTTTAGAACTAACAAAGGCCATAAGATGATACCTGTTTTAAATAATATCGTTGAAAATATACCAGAAGCTCTTTCTATATACATAAACCAAATAGTTTATGATAAGAAATCACGTGGTGAACGTGTTTACACATATTCTTTGGGCGAAGCCTTTTTTGACATACCACGTTTTGAAATTTCGGATCATGATTGGTATTGGGGATATCATTATTCTTCAAGCATGGGTTTGTTAAGTTTGCGTCAAAAGTTATCAAATCTTTATAAAAATTATGGGGTTGATATTAATCCTGAAAATGAAATATTGGTCAGTGCGGGTTCAAAATGTTTGATATACATGGTTTTACAAACAATTTTACAACAAGGCGATGAAGTTTTGGTTCCAGAGCCAGCGTGGTTGTCGTACAAAGAACAAATTAAATTATCTGGCGGTGTACATGTTGCTGTTCCATGGAAAGAAAGTGTTCAAGATTGGGAAAAACACATAACATCGAAAACAAAAGCCATTATCATAAACAATCCTACAAATCCATCCGGGAAATTGTTTTCCAAACAAGAATTTGAATTTTTAATAGGATTGGCTGAAAAATATAATTTATTTATATTGTCTGATGAAGCATATTCTGATTTTTTATGCGACCAAGATAAATTCATTTCTTTTGCCAGTTTCGACAAAACAAAAGAACACACAATTATTGTAAATTCATTGTCTAAAAACATGGGAATGTCGGGTTGGCGTGTTGGTTATGTAGTTGCACATCAAAAATTAATAAAACAATTGTTGAAATTGAATCAACATATTGTGACATGCGCACCAACTGTATTACAAGATTATATGGCACAACATTTTGAAGAGATTTTATTTTATACTCACCCTCAGGCTGTAAAAATGGCTGAAAAAAGACAGCGTGTTTACGAGATTATGAAAGAAATGGGTATAAAACCAATGGCGGGGGTTGGGACGTTTTATTTCTTGTTAGATGTATCTGAATTCAAAGGAACAACAAATGAATTGGTATATGATTTGTTGATAAATCATAATATTGCAACTGTTCCTGGGGCGGCATATGGTGAATCTACATCACAATTTATTCGTTTTGGTATTGGTGTAGAAGATGAATCGACGATAAAAGAATCTTTGAAAATTATAAAGTCTTTTATTGATATGCCACAATACGATAACACAAAAATAAAACAACAAATAAAAGAACTGGGGAGACAATAATGGCAAAAATTCTTGTGTGTGCAGACGGTTTTTTCCGTGCTTTTTCTGCGTTCGGTTTGGAACCATATATAGACAGTTTTATTAAATCATTGGCACGAAACGGTAATGATGTTTTGACGTATATCGCACAAGATTTTCAAGTTCGGCATAAATTAAAAAGAAAATTTATAAATTATCAAACAAAAAAAGAAATCCGTAATTTTAATCCGGATTTAATTATTGCTTTTAATAACGCCATAAAATCCGGGTTTGTTAAACATTTGACCTGTCCTATATTGGTGGTTGCATCAGATACACCTGTGTATTGGAATTATAAAAGTTTTATTAAAAAGAACAGTCATCGGTATTCTGTTGCATATTTGAATAACGATATGGCTGATACTTTGTGCGAAGAATATAATATACCAATGGAACGCCAAATATTGATTCCCTATTCTACAGATATGCATGCAGATTCAAAAATTAAACCAACAAAAGATATTGCATTTATCGGTAATTTTTATAATTCAGAAACTTATCTTAGTAATATATTTCTTACACTTAAAAACAAATCCAAAGATAAAGAACTTTGTAAAAATTTGTTTGTTAAAATCATAGACGAATTGGAAAAGTCTAAAAAAGTGACTAAAACAGCAGTAAAATTAATTGAAAAATTAGAAAGTGTTGCCAATATGAAGATAAATTATGATTATCTTATATCTTCTGTGTTTGGTACATTAACTGAAAAAAAACGTATAAATTTACTTAGCGGTTTGTTGGATATGGATTTGCATATTTGGTCATGGGATGGTGGATTATCTTGTGTGTTGCATTATCCAGAATTATTTAAAAAATGTGAAGTTGAACAAGTTTATTCTGTTGAAGACAATGAAAGAGTTTATAATTCTTCACGTATATCATTGAATTTGCCTCATGCCCAAGTAAACACCGGTTTTTCATGGCGTGTTTGTGATATTTTGGCATCAAATGCGTTGTTGATATCTAATCCATCCAAAGATTTGGAACGCTTGTTTGGCGGAATAATCCCAACTTATAAAGATGCAAATGAATTGCATGAAAAAGTCAAATATTATTTAAATCATGACAAAGAAAGACGAGAAATTGTCGCAAAATGTCATGAGATAATAAACAAAAATCACAGATATGAAAATGTTTTTAAAGTAATTGGTGATTATTACAATATGTCTTTAATTAATAATACTGATGGGAAATTACAATTTTTAAAAAGAACTATACGCAAACAAAACGAATATTTACAAAAACATAAAAATGATTAAAATTATATTTTGTGATAAAAGACAAAAAGGGTCATAATATGCGAATATTGGTTGGGATTTCCAATGGATTATTAAAAAATGGCAAATACATACCAAGCGGTTTTATGGAACAATTTATCACGGAATTAAGTAAAGTTGGTAATGATGTTTTAGTATATGTCCCAAATCGTTTCCAATCAGTAATGTTTTGTGGCAACAATCCGATGATTGAAAACATAGATATTTCACAATTGGAAAGTGATATTCGCAATTTTAATCCGGAATTAATAATTACTTTTAATAACACCATATATAATAATATTGTTAATATCACAGATTGTCCTATTGTTGTCTGGGGCGCAGACAGTGAATATTTTTGGAATTCAAAAGACATAATTAAATCAAATTTAGACAGATATTATTTCTTTTGTTTTTCACACCAAGAAATGAAACCACGCCAAAAATATTTTGGAATACCCGATAACAGAATATTTTTAATAAAACCTGCGACCAATATAAAAAACATAAAAATGGACAAGGACAAAAACATATCTTTTATTGGTTCTTTTTTTCAAACCAGTGCAAAATTTCAAGATTTTATTGAAAAATGGCGCAGTAATCCAGATTTATTAAAATTAATAAATAATTTTCGCACATATTTTGTGAATAAAAACAACGTATTAGATGGCGTTCAAAATCAGGATTTGATTAAAGATTTTCAATCTATACCCGAAACCGAATATTCTATATTTTTTTCACAAGAAAAACGAACACTGATATTATCTGCTTTGACTGATATGGGATTACATATATGGGGAAATTGGGATTGGCAAAATATCAGGTCTTTTTTACCATCTTTATATGCGTGTGTTCATCCTGAAACGGCTACCAGTGTTGCAGAAAACGAATGGGTATATAACAAATCAAAAATATGTATAAACATAAACCATGATCAAAGTGTGAATGGTATGAATTTTAGAATTTGTGACGTATTGGCCAGTAGTGGTGCATTAATTTCGTCTTTTTCACCATTTGTTCGTGAACAATTTAGTGGTTTGGACATTCCAATGTTTAATGATCAATACGAAGCACGTGATATATGTAAGAAATATTTAGATGATGAACATTTACGACAAGATTTTGTTGAAAAATCTAATGATATTATTAATAATGGTTGGAGATGGGAACATCGATTCAAAGATATGTCTGATATATTGAATTTGGATGTATCTAATAAAAAGACATGCAAAATAAAACGTTTGTTTTGTAGCAAAAAGCCGGGGGAAATCGTGTATTTGGAACCAAAAACTAAAGATTTATAGTATGCAAAGGGGAAACAATGATTAAATTTTTAGATTTACAAAAGATTAACAACCGTTTCCGTGACGAAATGGACAAAAGAATCAAAGATGTTTTGGATTCTGGTTGGTATTTATCTGGCAAATGGAATGAAGAATTTACTAAACATTTTGCTGAATTTTGCGGTGTCAAACATGCGGTTGGGGTTGCAAATGGTTTGGATGCTATTAATTTAATTATTCGTGGTTTTGGCTTTGGTGCTGGGGATGAAATAATCGTTCCTGCAAATACATATATTGCGACAATATTGGCAATTTCTGAAAACGGTTGTACACCGGTGTTGGTTGAACCTGATATTAACACTTACAATATCGATCCAGAGAAAATCGAAGAAAAAATTACTTCACGCACAAAGGCGATTATTGTTGTGCATTTGTATGGCCAGGCTGTTCAAATGAAAAAGATTTGGGAATTGGCAAAAAAATATAATTTAAAGGTTATCGAAGATTCTGCCCAGGCACATGGTGCAATGTATGATGGAAAACGTGTTGGTAATTTGGGTGATGCGGCGGCGTTTTCTTTTTATCCCGGTAAAAATTTGGGTGCGTTGGGTGATGCCGGTGGTGTGACAACTAATGATACAGATTTATATAAAAAAATTCATACGATTGCTAATTATGGATCTGATTATAAATATCACCATATTTACAAAGGTGTCAATTCAAGGTTGGATGAAATTCAAGCGGGTTTATTGGATGTAAAATTATCACATTTAGATGATGATAATAATCGCAGACGTGAAATCGCCAAATATTATCGTGAAAACATCACAAATCCAAAAATTATTTTACCAAAAACATATGATGAAAAAGCTCATGTTTGGCATGTGTTTGCTGTGCGATGTGAAGATCGTGATGGATTGTGCAAATATTTAAATGAACATAATATTCAAACGAATATACACTACCCTATGCCACCACATAAGCAAGGTGCTTATGCCGAATGGAATAATCAAACATTACCAATCACAGAAGAAATTCATCGTACTATAATGTCTTTGCCTATGTCGCCGGTTATGACGGATGATGAAGTAAAGTATGTTGTTGACACAATAAATAAATTTTAAAGGAAAAATATGAAAAAATTGGTTTCCATATTATGCCCATCATATAATCACGAAAAATATATAAAGTTTTTTATAGACAGTTTGTTGGCGCAAACAAATCCAAATTGGGAACTGATAATAGTTGATGATTGTTCGACAGATAATTCTCTTGAAGTGATT